>CAIJOT010000169.1 GCA_903822335.1 uncultured delta proteobacterium | reverse complement strand
ATTTTTTACGAGTCGCGACTTCGAGCATTTCTTGGGTACCCTGCCGATAAGCTGAAATGGGCCTGCGATCAGGTCGCGTTTAGGCCAATTTTCATGTTCGAAGACCAGGTCAAGTTTGAAAATTGAATGGAAGCGAATCGATGCATGGGTAAGAAAGCGCAGTGGAGCAGGGAGCAAAACAGTGTTCCGGCGTAAAATCTGTTTGAGCAAGAGGCCGTTTTCAGCTTGTTGCTTAAACTCTTTTCCCCAGAAACACATTTCCTTCGCTGCTCCGCTCCACGCGCTTTACACCCACCCGCGAGCGGGTACCCAGCTTTGCTTCCTTTCCAAATTTCTTTATTTTCATTATTATAAAACTTCACAAAAATTACAATAATAATTTGAGGTAGAGCTTTCTTTCAGAATGCCTGGCTTGCAATCATGAAAATACATTGATTTATTCCTCACGAGGTGATAGAAAATGATTCTTTTTTCGGAAAAAGAGCATACTTCACAAAAAGGAAAATTTTGGGGACCATTTGCGACAAGATTTATGAAAAAGCAAAACTTTACTTGGATACACGGCAAAACGACATCCATGTCTCCATAGTCTATGCTTTTGCCCACCAATTGTTGAGCTATTACCCCGAGGCCGATGAGGACATTGTATTACCAAGCATTCTCTTGCATGATGTCGGTTGGAGAATGGTGCCGGAGGAGAAGCAATTAGACGCTTTTGGCCCAATTGTAAAAGATAGCGAAACCCAACTGCTTCATGAGACTGAAGGCGCCAGGATTGCAGAGGAGATTCTACACTCACTCAATTACAGCGAAGAGAAGACACGGGAAATCCTGACTATTATTGATGGCCACGATTCTCGGCAGGAGGCTCTTTCACTTAATGATGCATTGGTGAAAGATGCGGATAAACTATGGCGATACACTCCGACGGGAGTAAACATAGACCACATTCGCTTCGGTATTGAACAAAATAGCTATTTAGATTGGCTCGGCGCCATGATTGATAAATGGTTTTTGACATCTGAAGCCAGAGAAATGGCTCGTGAGGAATTAGGTAAGGCAAGATTGGAGTCAAGACAGTAAGATTGTCAGATGTCAATAATGTGTTATTTATCTATTCACAATCACCCTGAGTGCGTTAGGGCTGACCTTATAACCCCCTGATACCGTTACATAGCCCCTGTAAAGGTCAGAAAGATCAGTGATCTTTGCCATAAACCAATCTCTATTTCTCTCTTCTTTATTTTTAGGAGGTTGGTAGATGTTATCATTACCAACTCTGTGCGACATTATCACAGGTATACCAAGCTTGAGATCATCCTGTGTGGCTATGCGTGTTGACCAGAAATGTTTTGTCCATACTTTATTCCCATCGTGAACCCTTAAGAATTCAGCTTCGCCCTTTGTTTGCGGGTTAGGTGGGGTAAACATCTTTCCAATAGATACAAAAATATATTTGTACGTCCCAAGAGGTTCTTTCGCTATAAAGTAATCGTCTGGCTGAATGTAGTGATCATCGTCTACAGCTCCAACCTGAGAAGGTCTTTTTGGTGGAGGTGTCTCACTTGGACGAACAGGTGTTTTGGGGGTTGTGTCTTCAGGAGGAGGAGCAACCTCTTCACGAGGAGGAGTAACCTTCTTTTCCGAATCTTGCCCCCCGTATAACCATTTTTTCATAGTTGTAAATGTTTCATCAATATCAGAAGCAGAAGCTGCACATGCATATCCTGCCAGCCCAAACAGTCCTATGAGAATCAAAATCATTAAAAAGTATTTTCTTTTCATGGTGTTCTCCTTTTATCGCAAAGCTCTTCAGGATAGATAATGTAAAATTTTCCTAAGTATTTCTATACTATATAATCCTTTACTTTGTCAAAGAAAATCAAAGCTCTGTCGTAACCCTTCAGTTACCGGGAGAAGCCTCCTGTTTTCCTCCGTGCTGGTGCTCCACGCTGAGAAAACTTACTGTACAAATCCTTCGGCGAGAGTGTCCCCCCATCCCCCTACCACTTCGCTCCAGTGGGCTCTCTACCTCGCCGGGATTTTTACAGGGTTTTCTTTACTGCGCTCCGCAATGCACGGGTGCGAAAAAGGGGGTTTCTCCTATTCCCCCAAGACTGAGGGGTTACGCTCTGTCACTTAAGAATTAAAACCGCACTCCATGATACAATCGTTTTGTATACATTTCTTGACATGCCGTCTCCTACCTTCGAATCGGATAAAAAAGAATAATGGATAATAGAGTGTAACTAACTAATATAATAAGAGAAAGCAGGATATGTTACGTATAGCAGGAAGTAGTCCTTGCCCACAAAGTTCTCTAAAGACTCAGTATTTAAAGCACATTCTATGTGCAAATATGGCGATGGAAAATAAACTTTTTCCTATTAACCCCATTTGTGATACAATATCAGAAAAAGACAGAGAGGTATTGTTATGGCAAAGACAGCGATGATAAGGGCAAGGACAAATCCTGAACTGAAGTCAGAGGTTGAGGATATTTTTAAAAGACTTGGGCTCAATACCACACAGGCAATCAATCTATTTTTCAGTCAGGTATGTTTATATAAGGGCTTACCCTTTGAAGTAAAGATACCCAACAAAACCACACTGAGAACCTTCAAAAAGACAGATCAGGGCAAGGAATTGTTTGAATATAAGAATCTCGATGAATTTGTCGGGAAGATGAGTGTATGAGATTTAAGACTACCCATCAATTCGAGAAAGACTACAGAAAAATTAGAAAAAGCGGTAAAAACCTTGATAAGCTGCACACTGTTATGCAGAAGCTAATCAGCAGTGAAAGATTAAGCTACCAATACAAAGACCATGCCTTGTCAGGACAATTCAATAACCGGCGGGAATGTCACATAGAACCCGATTGGCTGCTTGTCTATCAAGTTAACAAAAGAGAGGAAATAATCATATTTGAACGTACTGGGAGCCATGCCGATATATTCGGGTAATGAAGGGGGTAAAGACAACCAAAGGAGATAACCGTAGGGGGTGACTCATGGGACATATGGTTTTAAAGCATATTCCATATGTCAAAGCATATAGCTTACTCTGCTACACAATTCTTATGGCAATTATGCTGAGTCTTATCCCTTTCTCTGTTTGGGGAGAAATAAAGACCGTTACCCACACAGTCAAACAACCCTTCGGGGGTAGCCAATCCGCTGATGATGCAAGGATAGCCGCAGTAGCAAGAGCAAAGCGTGAAACCCTCGAAATGGCAGGGGTCTACGTGGAAAGTTTCACCGTAGTAAAAAACTCCCGTCTTGAGAAGGACGAAATCCTCGCCCTGACCGCAGGAGTGCTCAAGGCAGAGGTGGTTTCTCAGAAAAACTATCATACTGACGATGCCTTTGGCGTAGAGGTAGTTGTCAGAATAGACGTGGATACCTCCGTCCTTGAAGACCGGGTAAAGAAACTCCTTGCGGACAGAACCCATCTTGAACAGCTTAATCA
The DNA here is from genome assembly GCA_903822335.1 of uncultured delta proteobacterium. GTDB lineage: Bacteria > Desulfobacterota > Syntrophorhabdia > Syntrophorhabdales > Syntrophorhabdaceae > CAIJOT01. The sequence continues at coordinate 231 of CAIJOT010000169.1, read as the reverse complement.
GGCACGGAAGAAGGAAAAGGAACTGCTGGATACGGTTGCCAAACTCGAAGAGGAAAACAAACGTCTCACGAAAAGCAAGAAGAGCACCACACAGTTAAAAAGCCAGTTTCAAAAAGCCTCACAAGGCCTTACCGCCGTTGAGTGGTTTGATAAAGCCATGGCGCTCTGGCAGGACGGCAAATACTCTGACCCAAAAAAGGCTATTGAATATCTGAACAAGGCCATCCGCCT
>CAIJOT010000168.1 GCA_903822335.1 uncultured delta proteobacterium | reverse complement strand
TAAAATGGGCAGGTGGAAAAAAACAGCTTTTAACTGAACTGGCGGAAAGATTACCAGCGCCCTGTGTTTTAAATAGGTTTACGGAAAATTGTATTACCCCCTCGGTCTGGTGCTCCATGGAGAGAAAAGTATCTGTTCGGTTCTTTACGGCAAGCGCTTCCCCCCATCCCCCTACCGTTACACTTCAGGGGGCTCTCTACCTTGCCGTGAACTTCACAGGCTTTTCTTTGCTCCACTCCGCAATGCCCATCGTCGGTAACACAATTTTCCTCAAAATAATTAGAATGAAGAAGTGTTGGCGACAGGGTACCAGACAATATTAGGGGGACAAAAACCATGGAAGCATTAGAGGATAAATATATCAACAATCCAGATTTTTTTGAATTAAGGGGTTCGGAATTGTTTTTGGGTTGGTTGAGGGGGATATTCAGTTAATCAAAGAGTTGAATGTGTTTGATTACTATTCAAACAATTCTCCCTGAAGTTTTTGGAGTATCTTCTTACGGAGTTTTTGACTTGTGATGAAAGAAATATGGTCGGTAATTACCTTGTCTATCTTTTCTTTAAGGGCTTGTAGTTCAGGAAGGATTTTTGAAAGGTAAGCTACATCTGTTGGCATTTTAACCTCGTCAAGCCCCAAATCGAGCCATATTTTCAGGTAAAATGCCTCTGCCTCATTCTGACAATCTATGTAATTTTTGCCCGAAGAGACACGCCACCCAAAAAGACCGTTTTCAATTTTTACCGGATGCGTTGCCTCAAACAATTGTATAGTTTTGAGTTTTGACTGGCTAAGGATTTTATCTTCATAGAAATTTCTGAGTACTTTATCACCAAACTTCTCTTTTATTGTTTTTGTTAACAGGTCAAGGTCGAGACCTTCTTTTGTTTTGCCTTTTTTACCAAAGCTTCTTGCCTTTTCTATCCTTGCCCTGACAAGGTCAACCACGGCCTGGTATACTTCAAGCTGCTCTGCCTCCGACAATCCGAGTATATTGCCCATAATGATTTTGTCGAGTTCACGACGGTCGGGTTTAACCTTGTCTAAGGAAACTTCAACAGAGGAATCAGCCCCGATTTCTTCAAATATGGATAGAATCTCTCTCTTTTTTAATTTTTCAAAAGTAGAGGAGAATATTTCGTTTGAGATAATTTTGTGAGTAGGAACTCCGAGCATTTTCAACCAATACACATTTGTATATACCGCACCTTCTCCAAGGTTAGTAATACCGCTGATTTCAATTAGTAATGGAATGATTGTGCTATTTAAGAATGCCAATACAATGTCATAGTCTTTTTTATTATGAACTGTTATGAAGAAAAACCTTTTATCACCCCACGTATTTTGCGTTTCATAGACGGCAAATCGGACATTGTATGCATCAGGCCAAACAAAGTCAGGCTTCTCCCAAATTCCTAAATCATACCATCTTTTACGACGGCTTGCACATGTTGGTCGTTGATGAAATCCTTTTCGTTCACCTTCTCGAATCCACCTTAATGCATTGGTTTTATTGAGTTCTTTCTTATTTTTGTGAACCATTAGGATGCGAAATTTCAAATTATTTTGTTTAACAGTAATCGACTTGCATTCCTTAGAACTCTTGATGATATAATTTGGTACCCATTCACCTTTCTCGTCCCTGTGCATCCAGAACTCTTTCTCTATGCCCTTTGCCTCAATCTCCTCTTTTGTCAGGTAGAAGAACTCATTCGCCCCTGTCTTGATGCCAAATCTCACATCCGCTACTTCTTTTAAAGGCACAAGTTTATCTTTACTCTTATCGAGGATTTTGAAGAATATCTCCGGCGCGCGTAAGTATTTACCCCATTTGGAACCTGTGTATTTTCCTGTCTCTTCATCAAAACCTTCTGCCCAAAGCACGCTCTGGCTCTTTGGGTAAATCCTTAATTCATCATTCTGATAGAAGTTATTATGAAAAAGTATTGTCTTTATCGGGTTTTCTATCGCATCAAACCTTTCTTTCTCTTTTTCCCACATGTCATGGGCAGAAGGGACAAAATGCCTCAAGGGTTTCAGGAGGTTGACAAACCTTACAAGGTTTTTGTTTCGCTCATCCTCATCGCTACATTTTTCGAGGATAATGATACATGTATTCACATCAGCATCCTCAAACCAGCGCTCAACCTTCGACTCAATGATGGCAATAATTTTATAGTGCTTCAGGAATAGTTCCTGCAACCCCTTGCCGTAATCAACATCCATCCATGAGTTGGATACAATAAAGCCAAACCGTCCTTTTTCCTTAAGAAACTTTGTCCCGTGCACAAAGAAATAGGCGTGTATACCCGCCCTCTTTGGAATATCGGCGAGCTTTCTCTTTCTGTCAAAGAGGGCTTTATGAATCATTATATCTTTGTAGCTTTCTTTACCTGTGATCTCTATAATCTCCTCCTGTCGTGTATAGGGAGGGTTGCCGACTATGCAATCAACGGCTCTGGGATAGGGAATGAGAACCTTCCTATGGCCGAGGGTCGAAAGTTCTTTTTTACGGGTTTCATCCCCTCCAACCTTTTTCAGAGTCGTCAGATCAAAGAAATCTTCGTTGAATATTTGAGGGTAATTTTCATCAACAGAAAGGTCGTTCACAGCAAGATTAATTGTTGCAAGATGGGCCGGAAATTTTGCAATGTCCACTCCCCACAGTGTTTTTAAGATGTCCTCATGGGGCATGCGGAGATTCATCATCTTCTTATACTGGTATGCCCTGACAAGGAAGGTGCCTGCGCCGCAGGACGGGTCGAGGATTGTATCGTTTTCATGGCATACACAAAACCCTAAAATAAGATCAACAATATCGGGACTGGTAAAATACTGGCCTAAATTATGCCTTTCCTCATGTGGTATCAATCTTTCAAAGATTCTACCGATGATGTCATATCCTAATTTGGAGAAATCATATCTTTTAAGAACCCTGACAAGCTCCTTTATTTCTTCAACAACTGCCCTGTTTTCAGGAAACGCTATCTGATCAATAAAATCAGTGCTGTAAATCGTCTCATAGTCTATATTGTGCAGGACATAGTCAAAATGACGCTCAACTGTTGTTTGAAGGAACCCTCCTTTTGTAAGATCATCCGGTATGGTAAGGGGATCAAGTTGCCCCTGTCTTTTCGACTGGAGCACATCATAGAAAAGTATCTTATTGATAAGTAGATAGGCGGTCTGCCTGGCAGCCTTTTCGAAATCGGCCTCTGAAAAGGTAAATGTCCATTGCTGTTTACTGAACCATTCCTGAAAATTCTTCGAAAACTCATTATCCTTGTGTGCCTTATCCCTGATGATCTGTTTGTAGTATCTTGAGAGGCGTTGTATCTTCTCCTGAAGTCTGAATGTGAGGAATTCATCTATGGGCAGTAACGGCTCCGCTCTTTTTCCGGTATGGACCCTTGCAAGCTCCTCAAGAAATCTTTCAATACCCTTGAGGATGGGGTTTTTAAACCTTATGTCTTCAATGTCATCGAGGTTTTCAATGCCCGAGAGATAGAATTTTTCTACGACTTGTCTCTCTTCGGGCTCCATTCTGTTTGCCTTTTCTGTATTAAACCAGATGAGCCACTGGAAGTTAGATGTGGCAAAGTATTTCGCCTTTCTCCTGTTTGCTTTTTCCCATGCGGGTTTTTTAAGTTCATCATCATTGAGAGCACTAAAATAAGGTGGTTTAAGCTCGATAACACACAAGACCTTCTCGCTGTTTGAGCTTTCAAAGATGATTACATCAGGCTGTTTCCTGTCAGCGCCAACGGTCTCCTGTTCTGCAATGCCGAGCGGTAGATTTCTGTCTTTGATTATCTTGTTAGTCCATTCAACAAGCTTCTGATTG
>CAIJOT010000167.1 GCA_903822335.1 uncultured delta proteobacterium | reverse complement strand
ACCTTCTCGCTGTTTGAGCTTTCAAAGATGATTACATCAGGCTGTTTCCTGTCAGCGCCAACGGTCTCCTGTTCTGCAATGCCGAGCGGTAGATTTCTGTCTTTGATTATCTTGTTAGTCCATTCAACAAGCTTCTGATTGGCAGTCCTTTCCGTCTTATAGCTGGTAGTATCGAAGGGGGATGGAATTGTAATCGGTTTTCCTTTAATCTTAGACATCGTTTTTTTCCTTGAGCACCTGGTTCACGATTCTTCTTGCAATCTCAAATGCTGCTGCAATCCGGATGACCTTCACGTCCCCAAGTCCTTTTATCTCAAGGAATTTTTCAAGTGGCTGATTTGCCATGCCCTTGAATGAACCGAATCTATCAAGAATTTCTTTTGCAACATCTTCTGCTGGTTTTCCTTTAACGCCTGTTGAAATGAGTATTGCCAGAAGCTCGGCATCAGTCAACGATTCGGAACCCATTTCCCGTAGTTTACCACCCGGATGAGTCCATTTTTTCATAAAACCTCCACAATAGAGTCACATAAATGCGCGAGGCATATTTTCTAAATATTAAAGGCTTTACTTTAAAAATTCAATCTATAAAAATAGGGAACCATTTTATTGTAATTTTTTACTCAAAGCCGGAAGAACTTTTCTCGAAGCGCGACTTCGAGCATTTTTGGGTATCCCACTCGACGAGGAAGAGCGTTCCGAAGGACAATTCGTACTGTTTGAGTGTAAACACGAGTTTACGAATTGAGCGAATTTCGAGTCGGTAGTGGGTAAAAACGCGCAGCGGAGCAGCGAGAGAAATAGTGTTCCGACTGGCACCTCAAGCCTTTATTTTTTTTCCGAGGACACAGGAAGTTTCGATCTGACGGTCGGGAATATCCCAGTATTTTCTTAAGAGCTCGTCTTTGTCAGGCATGAGTTCATAGCCGTGTTTTTCATAAAATTCTATAGCCCATGTAGCTGCTTTCCATGTGCCGATGAGAAGCCACCCGGTATCAATATTCTTTTGTATAAATTCGAGGAGCTTAGAGCCGATACCCTGATTCTGGTATTCCCTCAACACATATGCATGCCTTATAAGCGTCACGTCCTTGATTCTCTCTTTTGCCATAATGCCGAGGAGTTTCGTATCTTTTCTGTAACCGTAGAACCTCATCCGTTTCATTTCTCCAGACAGTTCTTCAATTGGCATATATGGTTCGTGGTAACGGTCCTCTGGTATGATACCTTTGTAGTTTTTCGATCCGTCATCAATGATCTGATATATCGCGTCAGCATCATTTACCTCAAATATGCCTTCCTTCCAGAAACCAAACAGATCATAGGCATTCTGAAATCCTATCCGTTCCATTGCACCGTTGTCTTGAATGAGCTCTTTAATGGTGTCATGGTTTTTTTTAATCCCCGGCACACCGGGAAAATCTGTGCCAAAAAGGAATTTATGGCTGAACTTTTTCATGGAAGGAAAGTATTGCAGAAGATTTTTTGGCGGAAGTCCGGAGACATCTATATACACATTTTTAAAACTCTTCACCATGAATTCTGCGATCTGATACCAGAAGCCCCGACCGCCATGGCACAGAATGGTTTTCATGTCCGGGAAATCGTTTATCACATCATCGAAGGTGTACGGGTCAGAGTATCGCATTTTTGCACCTTTAAAAAGACTTGTACCTGCATGGAACATGACAGGCAAGCCTTCCTTTTCGCACTTTTCGTATATAGGGCAGAGTTTCTGGTCGTTGGCATAGAAAAAACCATGGATAGGGTGTAACTTAAGCCCCCTTGCCCCATTTTTGAGCTGCTCTTCGAACGCATCCATCAGATTATCGTGGTAATTGGGGTTAAGGTTTGCTATGGGGATAAGTTCAGGATGTACATCGTGTATCTCTTTTGCCCGCTCGAATGGCATTACCCCTGCGGTTAGAGGCGAATATTCAGGAATCAGGATGCCCCCAAATATCCCCTCGCGCTTTATGGCGTCGCCATATTCCTGCGGCAACTGTCTCTCGTTTTCATCGAATATTTCCGAAACATAAGGGCCGATATCCATCCACACCTCTTTAGCCCTTGCCGTCCATTCAAACCTGTGCCCCACGTGTATATGGACATCAATAATCTTCATAATTATTATCATTTTATATATCGTATGTAGAAAGTTATGGCAAGGGAAATAGATTATGAAGTACCTACAACGTTATGTGTTACAAGAGTTACAATGCTTGTTTTCTAATGATAAAAAAAAGTATACTCACTGATATAGAGATAAAGTTGTTTTCGGAGGCAAAATGAAAAGTTTCTTCTTTCCTCAAAGTGTAGCGGTTTTTGGTGTTTCGGCTGCTCGTTCCAACCTTGGAAGGATTATTGTAGAAAATATGGAGCGATTTGGATTCAAAGATGATTTGTACCTGATTGGCGACAGGGATGAAAAGGTGATGGGGAGAAAGATATACAGAAATATTGAAGAAGTGGAGGTTATTCCTGATTTGGCGGTTTTTCTTATTCCTGCCACCGGCTTACCTGGGGCATTGGATGCATGTGGAAGAAAAGGGATACGCCGGGTTATCATTGAATCGGCCGGATTTTCAGAATTTAAGGAGGAAAAAAAGGCACTGGAAAAGGAAATTTTAGATGTTGCAAAGCAATGGAACATCAGGATTATTGGACCCAATTGTGTGGGTATTGTAAATATGGAAAATGGTCTTACCCTTCCCTTTTACCCCATGCATCCCAAGGATGTGAAACAGGGGCCTGTTGCAGTGATTTCCCAGAGCGGCGGGCTCATTCACGACATTATGATGCTCTCATTCTGTGAGAACGTGGGTGTGAATAAATTGGTCAGCGTGGGCAACAAACTGATGCTCGATGAAAATGATTTTTTAGAATTCCTGATTTCTGACCCCTCCACACGAATAATCGGGCTCTACCTGGAAAACATTCGTGATGGGAGAAGATTCATGAACCTCGCATCCTCAACAGATAAGCCAATCATATTACTAAAATCAAATATAAGCCCTTCGAGCCGCGAGATTGCCAGATTTCACACCACTGCCCTTGCTGGTGATGAGCAGGTTTTAGATGCCGCATTAAAACAGGCAGGTGTGCATCGTGTCCATAATATAAAGGAGATGGTAGAGTGCTTCAAAATCTTTTCACTGCCGGTCATAGAAGGACCAAAGTTAGCCCTTATGTCGCGTTCAGGCGGGTATGCAGTTTTATCGGCTGACGCAGCGTATCGTTATAAATTCGAGCTTGCTGAGTTTTCAGATAATTTTTTCAACATGGTGAAGCAAAAATCGAGGGCAGGTGTTATAAAGCTGACAAACCCCATTGATCTTGGTGATATTTTTGACATTACCTCCTACGTTGAAATAGCGGAAAATGCACTCAAGGAAAAGGGCGTTAATGGATTGGTTGTCATTCATGCCTATGATTTTGAGCATGATGTGAACCCCACAAAGGATTTCATTAAAGCTGCGTGCGAAATATCAAATCATTGCCAAAAACCTATAGTGTTTTGTATGGTTTCTCATAAGGATGACTGGTTAAGCATGAAAGAAGTGGCTGATTTCCCGATCTTCACGGATGTGGATCAGGTACTGAAGATGCTGGCTAAATCCTTCGAGCATTATACATATCGATCAAAACAGACTGTGAAATCACCTCGCCCGATGTTACGAGCTGAATACCAAAGGTTTCCTTCCTCCGGTTCGTCTATGATGATGCCAGTACAGGAGGTTTTTGAATTAATCAAATCCTTTCAATTGCCTGTGGCGGATTATGCTGTGGTGAAGGGACTTGAGGAAGGTATCGACGCAGCCCAGAGCATCGGGTATCCTGTGGCCCTGAAAGTGGCTTCGTCTCACATTCTGCACAAAACGGAAAAAGGGGGCGTAAAACTCGATTTAAAGGATAAGAAAGAGTTCCAGGATGCCTTTCTTATCATGGACACAGAGGAGTATCTTGTCCAGAAGATGTTCCCGCGGGGTTATGAGGTGTTTATAGGAGGCAAAAATGACCCTGAATTTGGCCCCGTGATACTCTTTGGTCTGGGAGGGATATTCGTAGAGGTTTATAAAGATATAGCAATTCGTGTGTTACCCATTGACGAAAATACCGCAAAGGAGATGGTGAAAGAAGTGAAAGGTGCGAGCATATTGCAAGGGTACAGGGGAATGACACCTGCCGACATGAGAAGTTTAACAGCATGTCTGGCGAGTGTTTCGAGGCTTCTGAGCGAACATCCGGAAATAGTAAACCTTGATATAAATCCGCTTATTGTAATGGAGGAAGGCAAAGGATGCGTGGTCGTTGATGCGAATATTGAGTATTATTTTTAAAAAACGAGGGAATGTGGTAACCTAAACAACCATGGAGCAGCTACCCATTATCGGCTCTGATACAAGGCTTTTCGTGTTGGGGGTAATTCACAGGGATGAAAGCGGCCCTGAACTCCTCCATGACTGGATGAAGAGGATTAAACCCGATGTAATTACGTTAGAGTTTTCCAATTATGGGTTAATGTTCAGGAGGGGAAGAGGTGCTGAACTGAAAAAGAGGATCAGGGAATTTTTGAAAGCCTTCATAAATGAGAATGAGCCGTATAACAGAGAAGCCCTCTCTGTATTATTTTCATTTGTTGATCTGCCCTATGAATACGAAACAGCATCAAGATACAGCAATGAACATAATATCCCATTATATCTGATAGACATGGATGTATTTTCATACCTGAAATTGCAGAAGGTTGACGAGTTATTGAGCGCAGAAAATATAAAAAAAGTACTTTATGAAACAGGGGGAAACGGGAATCATAACGAAAAGGCAAAAGCAAAGATGTTCTTTGAAAAGGGCATAACGATTGTTCCATACACTGATGAGATGTATATCAGGGACAGGCACATGGGTGACAGAATAGCGATATTAATGAAATATTATAAGGATAAACGGTTTCTCCATATATGCGGCTGGCAGCACCTGCAGGACCCTTACAATCTCTACAGCCTTCTCAATCCAGTAAAGGCATTTATCTATGATAAAGCTATTTGTGTTTGACCTTGGAAATGTAATCCTGCCTTTTGAGCACAGACAGATTGCAGCACAACTCTATGAGCATTCACGAGAGAAAAACATGTTCGCACCTGATGGAGTTTTTAAGTTTATGTTTGACACGGGAAATGGGCTTGTAAATGATTATGAGGAAGGCCTCTTATCATCCCTTGAGTTTTTTATAAAGCTAAAAAGCAAGTACAGGCTTGATATGGATTATGAAGAATTCTGTGGAATATGGAACCCTATCTTCTGGGAAAACCCTGATGTAAATGAAGTGATACTCTACTTAAAGGAAAAAGGCTATCCCATATTCCTCCTGAGCAACACGAATGAGCTGCACTTTTCTTATATATTGGAGCATTACCCCATTATCCATACCCTCGATGAATGGATACTCTCCTTTGAAGTAGGTGCAAAAAAACCTAAGAAGAGGATATACGATGTGATATTCGAAAAGATGGACGTGGATAAGGATGAGGTATTTTATATAGATGACATTGAGAGATACGTGGAGGCTGCAAAGGGTTTTGGAATCAACGGTATGGTTTTTAGAGAGGCAAGACAATTGTGGGAGATATTGAGAGATAATGGGATATAACAATGATGTTACGAGTTACGAATAACGGGTTTGAAATAACCCGCAACACAGAACCAGCAACGGTTACTTTTGACAACACATGATTAACTATCCTCACATTGATCCGGTACTTATAAAAATTGGCCCCCTATCGCTACGATGGTATGGCCTCATGTATCTTGTTGGATTCGTCTCATCATATTTGCTGGTCATACATCAGCTAAAAAAGAAGACATTAAAAATAGAAAGGTCTCAGATTGATGACCTGTATTTTTATCTGATTGTGGGACTTATTCTTGGTGCACGATTTGGCTATGTTTTATTCTATAACTTCGAATTCTATTTGCGTGACCCCCTTGAAGCCTTTGCTGTCTGGCATGGAGGCATGTCGTTCCATGGCGGGCTAATCGGGACATTTATTGCTGGTTACATTGTGATAAAAAAGAAAGGTCTAAGGTTTTTCGAGGTGGCAGACCTTATTGTCCCGACATGCCCTATCGGTATTGGGTTTGGCAGAATGGGTAATTTTATCAATGGAGAGCTGTTTGGAAAAACCTCGAATGTGCCCTGGGCGATGATATTTCCTCAGGGTGGTGGTATGCCGAGACACCCCTCACAGCTATATGAGGCGTTTTTTGAGGGTCTGTTATTATTCATCATTCTCTGGATATATAAGGACAGGAAGAAAAGGGATGGCGATGTGTTTGCCCTGTTCCTTATTCTGTATGGTCTTTTCAGGATTTTTTGTGAATTCTTCAGGGAGCCCGATCTTCAGTTAGGTTATATCTTTGGCATGTTAAGTATGGGTCAGATATTAAGCGGTTGCATGATAGCCATAGGACTGTTCTTTAAGTATCTGTATCTTCCTAAAAAACAGAAGGTTTAGAAACTGCTTTTTATGGGGTTTTCGCTAACCTTTTTGCAAGTACCAGAAAGGTCAATGGCTGACCCCTATGTTCCCGCTCTTCGGCGACCAGGTCATTGCATCGGCGATACTGGATAGGCTATTACACTACTGCAAGGTGATTAACATAAAAGGACATAGTTACCGGCTCCAAGGGAAAAGTTCTATGATGCAACTACTCCATCAAGAGGGAGGCGAAACAATGACTGCCCAGGATCCATAGCTGTATGTATTGTGGAACAGGGGTGGTATAGTTTTACTTCGCCATTAATGGTACTTTTTTAATTGACATTAAGAGAGGGAAAGCGTTTAAGTAAAATCACTATAAAAAGGAGGGTTAATATAGACTTATTTATGGCTATCAAAGGAAGACGGAGTTGCAGAAACTACTCTCCTGAACTGGTAAGCGATGAATCTATTGAAAATATCCTTGAAGCTGCTACGTGGGCACCGTCACCGCTCAACACTCAGCCCTGGGAATTTATCGTTGTCACAAATGAGGAGACAAAGGAAAAAATCTTTTCAGAAGCTGACAGATGTAGAAAGTGGGCGCTTGAAAAAAGCGGCTGGAAGTGGCTTGATGCCTATAATGTAGATTTTCTCAAAAAAACACCTGTTATTATAGCTGTCGTTGGTGACCCCCCAAAAGACAGGCGTTGACATGTTCATGGAAGAAGGCAATGCAGGTTACCAGGCTGCATGCGCAGCGGCAATTCAAAATTTGCATCTTGCCGCTTATACTTATGGTTTAGGTTCGCTTTGGTTTACCCTTTTCGATAAAAAAGCTGTAAGAGAAATTTTAAACATAGACCTGGCGAAAACGCCTGTAGCTCTTATATGTCTTGGTAAAAGGGGTGATGAACCAACCCCAATGACGAGAAAAAGCGTGAAAGACAAAATTACCTATATACGGTGAATTTCTTCTTTTCTTTTCAAGGAAATCGTAGACATGGGCAACAATGACCTGATGGAAATGCTCAAACAACTGCTAATTAAAGTGCTGTCCAGTTCTGCACTGACCGGAGGAGTCTCTGATGGCACTGGCACTTTTTGATTTTGACGGGACAATTACCTTCAAGGATAGCTTTGCCGGTTTCATCAAGTATGCGGTCGGACGAGCCAGGTTTTACCTTGGTGTCGCATGTCTCACGCCCGTATTCGCCGGATTTCTTCTGGGTTTCATCCGGGCTTGGCGTGCGAAAGAGTTGATGTCGATCTTTTTTTTCGGCGGCCAAGATACCCACAAATTCGAGGAACTGGCGTCGAAATACTCCCGGGAGAAGCTACCGGAGATCGTGAGGGAAGTTGCGCGGGAGCGGATGGAGTGGCACAAGCAACGAGGCGACACAGTAGTGGTTGTTTCGGCCTCAATAGATCTCTGGCTGAAAGATTGGTGCAAAGCCCAGCATGTCGATCTGATCGCAACAATGCTCGAAGTGAAAGACGGACGGTTCTCGGGAAAGTTTCTTACGAAGAACTGTAGCGGCCGGGAAAAGGTCAGGCGGATCGAAGAACGCTTTGATCTTTCGGACTTCGACTACATCTATGCCTATGGGGATAACCCCGGTGATCGGCCCATGCTCGCCATTGCAAACGAACGCTACTATCGTTGGACTCGTATCTGACCGCTGCATATGACAGACTGAAGAAACAACTCTGTCGGCAGTGTTCCTTAGCCAGGGCTGGCAAAGGGCGACATTTCCCTGCCGTAGCCCGTTCGATCTGGGAGCAGGGATGTTTGATTACTTCATTTGTTCTTCCTGAAACCATCATTTTAGTAGATTCATAAAACATCCACGCTTTTAAACGGTAATGAATAATTCGCTTAACCGGTGAAAAAATATTAGTTTTTTTACCATAAACTGCAATAAATCCTTGATTTATAAAGATATTGTGTTATTATCTCTTGT
>CAIJOT010000166.1 GCA_903822335.1 uncultured delta proteobacterium | reverse complement strand
TGCTGAATACGTTAACCGAATTAGTGCCTGGAAAAGGGTACTGGATTAAACTTAAAACTACTGGCATTACTTTAGATATTCCATAGTTGCATCAGGGCAAGGCATACCGGATAAAGATGAAAGAAGCAGCACAACCAGTAGACTGGAATCAGTAGACAACCTCTATATGATTACTAAAGACCCTTATCTGTGTATTGATAAGGGTCTTGTTTTTGGAACACTTGAAGTGGTAATCGTCACTTTTTACGGTGCACTAATTTGCAACAGTAGTAGGTGCAGTCGTCGTTTCGTACCCACAGGGTTTCCAGAAGAACCAAATTTATTATCCCATTGTGGAAAGTATTAGAAGAGACAGGGGAAAATAGTGCAATGCCGAGAGGAGGGGATATGAAACCGAAGGTATATATCACGAGAGAGGTTCCTTCTCCTGGCATAGAACTTATCAGGGAGCACTGTGATGTGGTGCTTCACGAAAGGGAAGAACCTCCTGACCATATAGAGATTGTCAGAAACATACAGGATAAGGATGCCCTTCTCTGTTTCGTCACCGACAGGATTGACAAAGACGTTATCAGTGCAGGTGCTGTGCTCAAGGTGATAAGCACTTACAGTGTCGGCTTTGAGCATATCGATGTTGTGGAAGCAACAAAGAGAGGCATATATATCGGATACACCCCTGGCGTTCTCACTGAAGCAACGGCAGACTGTACCTTCGCCCTTCTTCTCAATGCGGCACGGAGGACTGCAGAAGCAGACAGGTTTGTAAGAAGGTTTGATTGGACAATATCATGGTCCCCTACAATGTTTCTCGGTGAGTCTGTCTGGGAAAGTACGATAGGGATTATAGGGCTCGGGAAGATTGGCAGGGCAGTGGCAAAACGGGCAAAAGGATTCAATATGAAGATTCTCTATAATGATGTGACCCGCCTTTCACCTCAAGAAGAAAAGGAGCTCGATATAAAATTCAGGTCTTTCGATGCCCTGTTGAGAGAATCAGATTTCGTTAGTGTCCATGTTCCATTCACGAAAGAGACCCACCATTTGATGGATGAAAAAAACCTTCGATTGATGAAACCAAGTGCCATCCTGATCAATACCTCGAGGGGGCCTACAGTAGACGGGGCAGCTCTTGTAAAAGCCCTGAAAGAGAAGTGGATTGCAGGGGCAGGTCTTGATGTGTATGAGAAAGAACCCATTGAGAAGGATAACCCTCTTCTTCAGCTTGACAATGTCGTACTCCTTCCACACATAGGGAGCGCTACGCGAGAAGCAAGGGCAAAAATGGCTGAACTTGCCGCTTTTAACCTGCTTGCAGTGCTCAGGGGTGAGCCTCCACCCCATTGGCTTAATCCTGAAGTAGAAAATATCAGACCGCTATCCGAGGTAAAGATGCTCTAAACCCTTACCGATAACGGTCAATCCTGAAATACTGAAGCAAACTTAGAAAACTATCTGAATGTAACAGACTATTAGAACAGGAGACACTATCAAACTACTTTTCCATCTTCACCCATAACCCGCCCTTTGATATCACTTCAAAGTTTCCTTTTACATTGCTTGCCTTGATAGACTGCCATATTGTATCTGTCCCTATCTCAACCTTACCAATCCTGAGGTTGAGGTCCCGTGACCTTTCACCTATATCCTGAATCACCTCAGGAGGGGTAAACCTGCCAAATCCTCCCCCAATAAGAGCAACACCATTCACCTTCAAAGCGCGGTAGATTGCAGAAAATTCAACGTGGAACAAAGAAGGGAAAAACAAAGCCCCTCGAAAAATTGCGAGGTTGATGGTATTTTCTTTTATCCCTGACAGGTAGCTGTCTGTTTCCATGATGTTCACTTTGTCCTCAAGCTTCAGTCTTGTTGCCTCCTCACGAAAAAAACCTCCCATTCCTTGTGGAAACGTGGCAATGAGAAAAGAACTACCTATGGCTTGTCGCTGTAAATGGAATATTACCCCGCAGAAAGGGCCAATCTCTAAAATATTCCCTCCTTGACCTTTGTAAATGTCCTGTATCTGCATTGTGAGATAAGGATAAACCGGCTCCCAGAGGCGATCAATTTCCTTAATCAGTTTTAAAACTATTGAAGTCATGGGATCAGTAGAGAAAATATAAATGAGTTTTCATACGCTGTCAACGTTTAGAAGACTGGAGTTTCCTGACTTTTGTATTTCAATATAGCCGGAACACTGTTTTGCTCTCTGCTCCGCTGCGCGTTTTTACCCACTACCGACTCGAATTTCACTCAATTCGTGAACTCGTGCTTCGCACTCAGACAGCACGTACGGTTTCATTGCGAACGGATGTGAGCAACATTGTCCTTCAGAACGTTTATTCTTGCCGAGTGGGTTACCCAAAAATGCTCGAAGTCGCGATTCGCAAAAAGTTCTTCCGGCCATTACAGTCATGGCTCTGATCAAACCATCTTCAACTCTTTAATATTACTATTTAATAGCGTTATTCATCAGAAAAACTTAGGAAACTCCAGTTAGAAGAACAGAGACGAATATGTTGTTTCTTCCCCCCTTCAGTATTATAATGGGGAATATGAATGGAATGGAGGTCATGTTTGGGCTATATTGATGACAATCTTACAGTAGATGAGCACATCGTGTACCGTGCAAAATTACACTGGACAACCCTCCTTGGCCCAACACTCCTTGCCTTCCTTGCTATACTATGGATTCCTTCAAAAGGTTTTTCTGCAGTAGTATTGCTTTTCATTGCCGCTCTCTGGGGAATCTCTTCCTCTTTCAGTCTTAAAACCTCAGAATTTATAGTAACCAATAAAAGGGTATTGATACAGAAGGGTTTCTTACGGAAAAAATCTTACGAGTTCCTCCTCACAAAGATTGAGGGGATTGAAGTCTATCAACCCATACTCGGGAGAATGTTAAACTTCGGAAAAATAGTAATCAGGGGCACCGGTGGCACAAGGCATTCTTTGAGACTGGCCAAGAATCCTTTAGAATTCAGGAAAAGAGTTCAGGAACAGATTAACCCGGCCTAACGTTGGTAAAAAACGTGAAACCTGTATTCACACACCATGGGATCACAATACGCATGAGGTCAAACCCTCAATAGTTATGAAAAACAATCGGGAATTACCCCATATCCTCACCGTAAAATCCTCTGCCGGTGCCGGAAAAACGTATCAACTCGCATTGAGATACCTGCAACTCCTTGTACCCGACAGGCTCGTCGGCATCCCTGTAAAGAACCACATATCGAACATCGTTGCCATCACGTTCACGAACAAAGCTGCCTCAGAAATGCGTTCCCGTATCATTGACTGGATGAAGAGAATCATCCTCGATATCCCCTTCGAATATTCCTCCCGTAAACCAATTGATGAAATCTTGCGAAAAGCGGAGTCAGGAGTCAGGGGTCAGGGGTCAGGGGATTCAAAAAAGATTGAAACTGAAATTCGAGAAGCGATTGAAAAAAACTTCGAGGATATGCTTAAGAATTTTTACGATTTTAATGTGAGCACCATTGATAGCTTCGTGAATCTCACCTTGAAGGCCTCTGCCTTCAAACTAAATCTGCCGCCGGACTTCGATATCTCCACTGATTCTGCCACATATATTGATCTCGTTCTCCAGGAATGCCTTCAGAAGATCATTGAAGACGATGCAATCAGAGAGAAATTTGACAGGTTTTTAAAAAATTATATTGAAATGGAAGGCGAGCATGTGACCTGGGTGCCAAAAAACTTTTTGAGAGAGACTATCTTAAGCTTCTGGAGGGAGGAGGCAAAAGAGAATAAAGGGTTTGTATCCTTCACCAACATGGCAAGGCTTGAATTTCTGCGAATCAAGATTCAAAAGGAGATCTCGGATTTACAGGTCTACCTCCGGTCAACCTCTCACATGAAACCGGAAAAACGATTTCTGGATGCCCTTGAACACTTTTCCATTTCAAATAGATTCGAGTTTAAAGGAAGCAGCTATTTCAAAAGGCAAACCTTACAGATGTCCCTCCTGAAGGACAGCATCCAGCCTGAGCAGAGGTATGAGGCGTTATGGCAGGATATAAAAAGATCGCTTTCAACCTTTGTGGAGACCGTTTCGGAATTGAAATTTGCCTCTTACATAGAAATCTACAACCTGTTCAAACAATCGCTTCAAAAAGAGATTGTATATCAGAAAAGGATTATTCTTATTGAGCAATTAAACACATTATTGCAGCGTATCATCGGTGACGAACATTTTGTCCCTGAAATATACTACGCCCTTGCTGAACGTTATCTTCACTTCCTCGTAGACGAATTTCAGGACACGAACTACCTTCAATGGAAAAATATAGAAATCCTCGCGGAAGAGGCGCTTGCCAGAGGCGGCACACTTTTTCTCGTAGGCGACAAGAAACAGTCAATCTATCGCTGGCGCGGAGGGAAACCGGAACTGGTTGATGAAGTTGCGTCACAATACCGATCCTATCAAGTCTACGAGCGTGTCCTCGATGAAAACTTCAGGAGCAGCGGGCATATTGTGAGATTCAACAATACGGCGTTTGATACACATAACCTTGGCAGTCTTATTGATTCTGTAATAAAAGAACCTTCCCCTGAAAGCACGGACAAGATCATTTCCATTTATGACCGGTCTGCCCAAAGCCCACTCGATTCAAAGGCAGACGAAGGGTATGTCTATGTAGAAAAGATTGTGCAGAAAGGCAACGACGGAGATTCAAAGGAAAGATTTACCAAGGACGAAAAGAACGAAATAACAAAAGATAGGTTCTCAGGACTGATTCAGCAGATACGGAACAGGAATATCTTTCGGGATAGCGACATTACGGTCCTTGTGAGAAGGAGGGAAGAGGCACAATTTATCGTGAAACTCCTTCTCGAAATGGGCATCAGCGTTGATTCGGAGTTTACCGTAAACGTAAAAAACAACCCGTTGATAAAAGAGATGATATGCTTTTTAAGTTTCGTCAATTCACCCGATGATGACCTCTCTTTTGCCGGTTTCCTAACCGGAAGTATCTTCCGGAAAAAGACAGGGCTCGAAAAGGAAGAAATCATTCAATGGATCACTGACAGGAGAATAGGCGATGTAACAGGCCATCCCTACAAGGCATTTCAGAAAGATTATCCTGTTATCTGGGATGAACATTTCAGCCATTTCTTTAAAAGCGCAGGGTATCTGCCTACTTATGAATTTGTTGTGCTTTTTTTGAAAAGATGGGACATCCTCACACACTTTCCGGAGGATATCCCTTTTTTCTTGCATATATGCGAGCTTATAAAAGAACAGGAAGGTCTCGGGGAGAACAATCTCCATTATTTTCTCCAATTTTTGAACAACAGCAGGGATTCCATGTATGGTGAAACCCAGGAACTTGACAGACCTTTTTTGCTAAAGACCGTGGAAGGGGCGAATGCGGTGAAGGTCATGACTATTCACAAGGCTAAAGGGTTACAGTCCCCCGTGGTAATCCTGCCTTTCTTAAAGCTCACCTCTTATGAAGTCTCCGACAGCAGGGATAAAACGAAGTTTTTTGTGGAAGAAAAGGCAGATACGAAGCTTTTATATATAAAGAAAGACTTCACGGATTACTCGGAAGACCTTGCAGCTATTTACCGGAACAAAAGGGTTGAATTTTTCCTCGACGAGCTTAACAACACGTATGTTGCGTGTACGCGCCCGGAAAAAGAGCTTTACATCCTTTTAACCGATTCAAAAAGGCAGAAAAACCATCTCATTGACTATCTCTTTAACCTTGAAGGGTTGAAAGTATATACAAATGGAAACGTTATCGAAATCGGCAAACAATTCGATTGCGGATTGCGGCAAGTTTCAATCCCGACGGAGGAGGGACTTGCGGATTGCGGAATTGAAGTGAACGCTGAACGTCAAACACCGAACGTCGAAGGGCAGCCGGGCTTTGATAACTTCGGTAATGATATCAAATGGATGGAGAAGATCAAATCGAAATTCGAAGAACCAACGAAGATATCCGCTGAACAGTTATACGCAAAAAGAAAAGGCGATGTAGTCCATTATATCCTCTCCTTGATTAAAAGGCTGCCCGATGAAGACCATGAAGCCTTTATCAACCGGTGCATAGAAACAGGCATTGCAAGATACGGCTTTCATCAATATGAGAAGGAGATAAAAGAGACCATCTCCGGATTCTTTCGGAATCCCCGATTCAGTGAATTTTTCCTGCCCGACAGTAATGCCATCGTCTTCACCGAAAAGGAACTCATCGACAAGCGGGGTGAAACCTTCAAAACAGACAGGATCATCATAGCAGACGACCATATTGATGTCATAGATTTCAAGACAGGTGAGACGCATAGCAGGGAACATATTGAGCAGATCAGGCATTACGCATATCTTGTCCGGAATGTCCATCCCGGGAAACCGGTAAACAGTTATCTGCTCTACATAGATGACGGTTTAGTAAAAGGTGTTACATCGTGAAGATATATTCCATCCCCTTTGGCGCCGATTTCATTGAAGAGCTTAAAAAATTTATCCTTCAGGAAGGAACACCCCTGGGAGATATCGCCGTTGTCTTTGCCGGGAAAAGGCCTTCTCTCTATTTAAAGCTACGATTTGCAGAACATATCAAAACCCCTTTCTATCCTCCCTGTTTCTTCTCTATTGAAGAATTTATTGACCATATAGCGAGGCAGAGATGTAACGACTTTGTTGATCTGGAATACGCCGATGCCATCTGGCTTCTGTTCGATACCATCCAGTCACTTCCTGTATTCAAGGGTCATCCCTTCAAGCAGAAAGGATTCGGCGATTTCTTTTATTGGGGCCGGTATATCCTCAACTTCATTGACCAGCTTGACGCAGAAAACATATTGAACAGCAAACTGCGCTCCTTAGAAGGGAATGCAGAGATAGGATACGATGTCCCGGAAAGTATCAATGAATTATTGATGAATCTGAGCATCGTAAGGGATGGTTTTCATGAGACGCTGAAGAACCGGAAATATTTCACCAGAGGGTATAAGTACCTCTGTGCATTGCATGCTGCCGATGAAATCCAGTTTGATGAGTTTGAAAAAATCTATTTTGCAGGCCTTTTTGCATTGACAGGTATAGAGAGAGAAATCATTAAACGTATCTGGCTCAAGGGGAAAGGGGAAGTCATTTTGGAGGGTAATCCCGAAGATTGGCAGATACTGAAAGGCTTGGTGGCATATTTCGGCGGGGAATGTGAGATGATTCAATGCGAGATTTCAAAGCCGGATCGGATACATATCCATTCAGGCTTTGACATTCATTCCGAGATCCTGAAGGTCTATGAGATTTTGAAAACATCCGGTTCAAAAAAGACTGCCGTTGTCCTGCCCACATCAGAGTCGCTTTTCCCCCTTCTCACCTTTGCCGTCGACAGGGTTGACGAGAGGTATAATATCTCGCTTGGGTATCCCTTTTCACGGACATCCGTCTTCGATCTGACGGCAAGAATACTGGATGCACAATTGAAAAGACGGAGAGACCACCTTTACCCGGCAAAAAATTACCTTGAAGTCATCCTCCATCCTTTTGTAAAGAATATGAATCGGGGTGGGGATTTACGGACACTTCTTTTGAGTATAGAAAAGTCGCTCACCGGTGACATCTTCCAATCCAGCATTGCTAATAAACCTTTTATTACATTGGAGGAGATAGAGAGCTATTGCGGAGTTCGGAGTTCGGCGTCCGGAGCAGAAAAAGAAATCAAATCCGCAATCCGCAATCCCGGGTACCCTCTTGCGGGTGCCGCAATGGAAGAAATACATAGAATACTCTTTAGAAACCTTGAAGATGCGAAGGACCTCTATGAAATATCGGAAAGCATCGAAGAGGCTCTCTCTTTTATTCTCGACAATACACCTGTCCGTTCTTACGTACTCTCCGGCGAGATATTCAAGCAGCTCTTTGAATCCCTTGAAGGTTTAAAAGAAACCCAATTCTGCAGGGAGAGATTCCACCTCGATGATGATGAGAACAGAAGGGCGCTATGCGATTTTGTTCTCCTTTATCTGAAAACCATCACGCTGCCCTTTGAAACAAAACCTGTTGAACCACTCGAAATCCTCGGGGTGCTGGAAACGAGAAACATACGTTTCGATTCGGTGATCATGCTTGATGTGAATGAAGGCATCATTCCGCAGCCTAAGAAGATTGACCCCCTCGTCCCCATAGGGGTCTATGATCAACTCGGCATACCTTCGCCGGAATACAACGAAGAGATCTTCAAATACCATTTTTACCGCCTCATCGCATCGGCAAAGGACGTTCATCTCATCTATATAGATTCGGAAGACAGGCAGAGAAGCAGATATATTGAGCAGATATTATGGAATGAGGAAAAAACCAAAAAGACCCTTAACGTGATCCCCATAGACAAATCACTGTACAAAATCAATCTGAAACCGCAGGAGGTATTGCCTGAGATAGAAAAAACCGAAAATGTTCTCCGGCTGCTTACAGCAAAAACATATTCTCCTACGGCAATCGATGATTATATCCGCTGTCCTGTGCTTTTTTACTACCACCATATCCTCAACTTTGAGGAAAAAAGGGCGTTGTCTGAAGATATTGACGTCATGGATAGAGGGAATATCATCCACCGTATCCTCTACAATACCTTCGAGGGCTTCAAAGACAAAGAGATAGCGTCACACATGTACAACGAAATCCTCTCGAAGATGAACAGGGCCATAGAGAGGAATTTTCAGGACAGGGTCGTAACAGGCGATTTCTACCTTTTCAAAAGACTTACCGAGCACAAACTCGAAGCGTTTTTACGAAGGAACATTAAAAACGCTGTAAGACCCTTTACGATACGATACCTTGAGGAAACAATCAGAAATACGGTCAATACAGACAGTCATTCTATTAACCTTAAAGGCAGGGTAGACAGGGTTGATTTCATCCCTCGTGACAATGAGTATATACTAATAGACTACAAGACAGGTGGCTCAAAACAATATCCGCATAATATAGCGGAAAAAATCGACCTTAATTCGATTGAAGATATCCATAATACGATCAATTCATTCCAGTTACCCCTGTATCTGTTCCTTTTCCATACTACATTCTCAATACCCGTAAAAAACTTAAACGCAAAACTGATACTGCTCAAAAACAACGATGAAGAACTGCTTTTTAAAGGTGATGCCACAGACGAGAAAGCGCAAATGCTGACACAATATATGGAAGGCATAAGAACAGTGCTCAGGGATATGCTCGACATTACAAAACCCTTCCGGCCTTTTGATAATGAATTATGCAATAAATGTGCATTTAGCAACCTGTGCCATATGTGACTTGTGCTTGACAACCTGAAAACTCTTTTGATAACGTAGACAGGGCTTCACCCCGTTGCTTCTTATTGAATAGACTCGCAGATGACGGAGGTACCAAAAAAGGAGGATATTATGGATTTAAGCGGCCATACCGCATTAATTACAGGAGCAGGTCAGGGTATCGGTGAGGCCTGTGCCGAAGTTTTTGCAGGGAGGGGGGCAGCGCTTGTACTGCTGGATAAGAATAAGAACACCCTTCCCCGTGTAGCCGATAAAATTACTTCGAAGGGTGGCAAGGTTATCGCACGGGTCATTGACCTTACCCACACGAGACCACTTCGGAGGCTCATCGAAGAAATCAAAGGAGAAGTAACCATCGACATCCTGGTAAATAATGCAGGCTTTGACCGGCCAGGGACGACAATGAAAATAGACAAGGCAGAGTTCAATGCAGTCCTTGGCATACACCTTGCTGTACCGTTTTTGCTGATCAAATTGCT
>CAIJOT010000165.1 GCA_903822335.1 uncultured delta proteobacterium | reverse complement strand
CTTTTAACTGGTCCATATCAAGGCTCAAGCCAAAAAGCTTCATCAGAAAATCATAACGGAGTTTTTCCTTTATTGAACAATCTTTTTTTGCCATAACCGGCGGTATCCCTTCGTTTACCTGCTTGATATAATCGCTTACATCAAATGTGTTTGCATATACACTACCACCAAGGTAACCAATAGAACCACTTCCAAGGCCCGCATATTCCTCATAATTTACTACATATTCATCTATCATCGTGTCATTCCGGGAAAAACACCATGCCGTGGAAGGTTTGTAAAGAGAGGAGAGCATATCTGTAATTTTAAAGTAGAACTCATTCCCCCTGCGGTAATTCACAACACCCATTTTTTTACTCATCACATCCCGGGTGAAGGATGATACCATGAGAGGATAATAGGTTATTTGATCTACCCCAAGCCCGATAAGGGTAGACAGGTCCTTGTCGAGAATCTCCATTGTCTGTGTAGGAAAATTGAATATCATATCCACATTGAGGGTATCAAAGTTGCCCTGGGCAAACGCTAATCTTTCAGCTATTTCCTGACCACTTCCATATTTATGATATCGCTCTATCGCCTTGAGGAGGTTGTCATCAAAGCTCTGTACACCAACAGAGAGCCGGTTGACCCCAGCATCTTTTAATATCTCTATATTCTGCCTGGTGAGATGGTTGGGGTTTGTCTCAACAGAAATCTCTCTGATATTGTATGTTCTTTTTATCAACTGCAACGTTTGGGCAAGTTCATCAATCAGTACTGTTGGGGTTCCTCCTCCAACATAGAGGGCATTGAAGTCATATCCGAGTTTTTTGTACATTCCAATCTCTTTACGTAACGCATCAAAGTATTCCCTTGCAAGCCCTTCCTGGAACACCACCCGGTGAAAAGAACAGTAGGGGCAAAGCTCTTCACAGAAAGGCACATGCATGTAGAGAAGGGTAGGGGTCTCATGCTCCTTATAGGGAATGGAAAGAGAAGCAGAAGGAGAGAATTGCAGATAGCTGGCATTTTTTTTGCGTGCGAAATAAGTGATGAATGTTTCAATTCGCATAGAAACTTTCAGAATTTACACTAAAACCGACATGGTTATCTGTAATTATTTTTCTGTAATGTGGACAAAAGATACTGCATCCTGTCTTGGTATGAAGACTTCTACCTTGCCATTACGGATGAAGACGATATATTGTATCAGCCTGACATCCTTTCCATCGCTGCTTTCTGTGCGAAACGATACACCAGAACAGTATCCAAACAAAATAGCTTTACCCTCCTTCGTGTACGTCCAGCCTTTTTTTGGTTTATCAACAGTAATATTCTTTAAGTTCTCCGGGTCACTCAAGGTTTTTTTCATAAAGTCAGAGATAATGTCTTCAGGGTTGGATGGAGATTCTCCATAATCAGCCTTGGCTAATTGATCACGGGTAGGACCTCTTGTACCACATGATAACAGGGAAAGCATGAGTGAACAGACAATGAAAAGAGAAACAAACGTTCCTGTATACATCCATTTTCTCTGTGCAGTATGATACATGGTTCTCTCCTTTGTATATAGTTCCATATGTAATGCTATCAATATGATAAGCTTTTGTCAAGGAATTCACAAGGTTTACATCATTAGGTTATTACTTCAAAAGACATTGATTATGGTTTGTTTGTATGTTACAAATAATCATATGTCTGACAGGGAACTCCTCAGAAAGATACCAAAAGTTGACGATATCTTACAGCATGAAAATTGGGGAAAACTTGTGCATGTCTATCCTGAGGGGATAGCAAAAGATGCACTCCGCACACTTCTTGATGAATTACGGCTTGCCATTCAAGAAGGAAAGACAGCCTCCATACCATCATTACAAGAGATTATCCATGATGTTGAGAAGGGAGTTGTTGGGATAATCACCCCGGGATTAAAGAGGGTTATCAATGGAACAGGCGTGGTTATTCATACAAACCTTGGCAGGTCAATACTTGCGAACGCTGCGATAGAGGCAGTGAAAAATACGGCATCCCATTACGTAAACCTTGAATATGACTTGAAAAAAGGGACAAGAGGCGACAGGTATGAGCATTGCTTATTTATCCTGAAAAAACTGACTGGCGCTGAAGGCGCACTCGTTGTAAATAACAATGCTGGCGCTGTTTTTCTTGTTCTCAATACAATGGCCGAAGGAAAAGAAGTAATCATCTCCCGGGGGGAACTCGTTGAGATAGGTGGTACCTTTAGAATACCCGATGTGATGAAAAAAAGTGGTTCCTTACTGCAAGAGGTGGGTACCACAAACAGGACATACAGGGAAGACTATGAGCGTGCAATCTCTGAAAATACCGGGCTTATCATGAAAGCCCATACGAGCAATTACAGAATCAGGGGCTTTACCCATGGAACCAAAACAGAAGAGCTTATTTCCCTCGGGAAGGAACATCATATACCTACATACTATGATGCGGGAAGTGGCCTTCTTTTCCCCTTGAAAGGGGTTGGGATGTACGACGAACCGTATATCCTTGAAGAGATTACGAGAGGGATCGATCTCATATCCTTTAGCGGGGACAAGTTCCTGGGCGCCCCACAGGCCGGTATTATCCTCGGAAGGAAGGCGTATATTGAGACGATGAAGAAAAACCCTCTTACAAGGGCGCTCCGACCGGACAAGTTTACACTTGCCGGCCTTGAAGCTACCCTTTTACTCTATCTCGATATGGAAACGGCAAAACGTGAGATACCAACTTTGAGAATGATATATGAAGAAAAAGGTATCTTGAAAAGAAGGGCACAACG
>CAIJOT010000164.1 GCA_903822335.1 uncultured delta proteobacterium | reverse complement strand
GACGATTATAAAAAAGGGTACAAAGATAGACAATCTTGTCCAGATTGCCCACAATGTCTCTATTGGAGACAATTCAATAATAGTTGCTCAGGTAGGTATTGCTGGGAGTACAACAATCGGGAAGAATGTGATTCTTGCAGGGCAGGTGGCTGTCAATGATCATGTCACTATTGGTGACAATGTGAAAGCAGGGGGAAAAACAGGCATAACAAAGGATGTCCCTGAAAATTCACTTATTTCGGGCCATCCCCACATGCCACACAGGGAATGGGCAAGGCTTCAGGCTTATTTAAAAAAGTTACCGATGTTATTTCATAGGATGAAAAAGGTTGAAGAAAAACTCCATATGGAGGGTGAGAATGATTGATATTGATGAAATTTTAACACTTCTCCCACACAATTACCCTTTCCTCTTAGTCGATAGAATAGTGGAATTTGAGCATGCAAAGAGGATCGTTGGTGTAAAGAATGTCACATATAATGAACCTTTTTTCGCAGGCCACTTTCCTCGAAAACCAATAATGCCAGGCGTTCTTATTGTGGAAGCCATGGCTCAGACAGGTGGTGTCCTCGCATTTAAATCATTTCCGGAGAGCAAAGGTTCTGTATTCTTCATTGGTATCGATAATGCGAGGTTTAGAAAACCTGTGATACCTGGTGACCAACTGAAGCTCGTCGTTGAGGTTGTAAAGCATAAGAGAGAAATCTGGATATTTAAAGGCAAAGCATTCGTTGACAATGAGGTTGTTGCAGAGGCAAAGATTATGGCTATGCTAAAAAAAGAAAAAGGAGAGTAAACATTGATCCATCCAACAGCAATTATCAACAAAGAAGCAGAAATAGAGAACGGTGTTGATATAGGGCCGTATTCTATTATTGAAGAGAATGTGAGAATAAGAAAAGGCACAAATCTTATCGGGCACGTAGTTGTTCAGGGGAGGACTGAAATAGGCGAGAATTGTACGATAAGTCCTTTTGCATCTATCGGTGGTCCCCCGCAGGACACTACGTATAAGGATGATGATACTGAGCTCGTTATTGGCGATAATAATATTATCAAGGAATACGTAACCATCAACAGAGGTACACAACATGGCGGAGGTATAACAAAAGTCGGTGATGACAACTTTATCATGGCTTATGTCCATATAGCCCACGACTGTCATGTAGGCAACAACATAATCATGGCAAATTGTGCTACCTTAGCAGGCCATGTGGAAGTAGACGATTTTGTAATTTTTGCAGGTCTTTGCGCGGTACATCAGTTTTGCAGGATTGGTAAATATGCTTTTATTAGCGGCATTACTGGAGTCCCCATGGATGTGCCTCCCTTTATGATAGCTGCTGGTAGCAGGGCAAAATTATACGGGTTGAATGTGGTTGGTCTGGAACGGCACAATTTTACAAAAGAAGATATTCGGAAATTGAAAAAGGCGTATAAAATTATTTTTAGGTCATCTTTACCCCTCAGTACCTCGATAAAACTAATACAGCAAGAATTAGAGGGGGAGCACATTGACGAACTCATTGCATTCATAATGGCATCGCAGAGGGGTATATGCCGTTAAGGATAGCGGTAGTGGGTGCCGGTCACATGGGAAGGATACACCTCGAGAAGTTAAAAATCTTTGAGGGCATCCAAATCCCAGGAGTGGTAGATATTGAAGAAAAACTTCTTAAGGATGTATCCAAGAAGTATCAAATACCATCCTATAAAGATTATAGGAAACTGCTTGATTCTTTAGATGGAGTCATCATTGCCACTCCAACAGAAACACACTATAAGATTGCAAGAGATTTTTTAGAGCATAATACCCATGTGTTCATCGAGAAACCTATTACCTCACAACCTGAAGAGGCGAATGAGCTTATCAAAATTGCAAAAAAAAGAGGTTTAGTACTGGAAGTCGGACACTTGGAGAGGTTTAATCCAGCATTTGCCAAAGCCTTTTCATCTATTAAGAAACCTGTATTTATAGAAGCTTATAGGGCAAGTGGTTTTACCGGAAGGTCCACAGATGTTGATGTGGTGCTTGACCTCATGATCCACGATATAGACCTGACCCTTTCCTTCGTGAGAGGGGAGGCAAGAGAAGTGAAGGCGCAAGGCATATCTCTTGTTACGGATAAACTGGACATGGTCAATGCGAGGATCGAGTTTATTGATGGTTGTGTTGCCAGCCTTACAGCAAGCAGAATGTCAGCAAAGAAAGAAAGGACCTTCACAGTATTTGAAAAAGACAGGTATTTTTATATAGACCTGTTAAACGGTTCATTGGTCAGCACAATAAGAAACAAATCAGGGAAGATTGAAACCACTGAATATACGACAGAAAAGGTGGATTCTGTTAAATCTGAGTTGATAGAATTTATACATTCTATAAAGGGCGAGCAAAATCCAACCGTTAGAGGTGAGGATGGGCTAAGAGCCCTGACCCTTGCCAATCAGATCAAACAATACATTGCAGATAGAAAATCTGTCTAAACCCTTCAATAGCAAGATAGTCATTGTTGCCGGTGAACTCTCAGGCGAGATTCATGCCTTACATCTTATTGAAGCTATTCGTGAATCAATAGATGTTGAATTTAGCGGGATAGGGAGTAAAAAACTGGAAGAAACCGGGGTTCACGTTGTGTATGATTACAGAAATATATCATTAACCGGTATAAGTGAGATTTTTTTAAAACTAAAGTATATTCGACAGGCATATCACGCCATAACAAAACATATCATGTCAATACGCCCATCTCTCGTTATATTGGTTGATTTTCCGGGTTTTAATCTGAGAATCGCAAGGTTTGCGAAAAAACATGGGATACCGGTGATATATTTTATACCACCACAAATCTGGGCATGGAGAAAACAACGTATACACCAGATAAAGAAATTTGTCGATCGGGTTATATGCGTTTTACCCTTTGAGAAGAAACTCTACGATGAGTACGGTATACATGCAACGTATGTAGGACACCCTTTTGTAAATATTGTGAAACCCACATATACCAGATCAGATTTTATAAAGAGAATAGGTATCAGGGAAGGCCTGCCTGTTATCACTATTATGCCTGGAAGCAGAGACAATGAAATAGTCAAACATATGCCGATATTGCTGAAGGTTATAGAAAAGCTGAAAGAGCATGTTAAGGAACTGACAGTACTTTTACCAATAGCTGAAAATATGGAGTACCATACTATAAAAAAATTCCAGGGAGAGGAGAAGCATATTCTGCCCTTGAAAGGGCTTACCTACGATGCCCTGTTTCATTCTGATATTGCCATTATCGCATCTGGTAGCGCAACCTTAGAAGCAGCAATATTAGGGGTACCCACAATTGTTGTGTATAAGGTTTCTCTCATATCCTATCTTCTTGGAAAACTACTGGTGAAGGTAAAATATATCAGTCTTCCCAATATCATTGCAGGGAAGGAAGTTTTTCCTGAATTTGTTCAGCATGTAAACCCAGAAGTTATTGCAGAAAAGGCAATATATATGTTAAAAAACGGAAGGGATGGGATAAAGAGAGAAATAGATGGGGTATTGTCCAACATTGGAACATATGATTCTTATGAACTGGCAAAAAAGACTGTTATCGCATTTTTAGAGGACCGGTATGGTACTCTATCTTAGACTGCTTAAGTTTTTAAAACCCTACCGGGTAAAGCTTTTTTTTGCCATGATATGTATGTCCCTTGTGGCGGCCACAAACGGTCTCACTGCGTTTATCGTGAAACCTGTTTTAGATAAGATATTTTTTGAAAAGAATGCAACGATGCTCTATCTCATTCCCTTCGGTGTCATCCTTTTATACCTTATTAAAGGTGTCTTTGAATACCTCCAGGCATATTTAATGGGTTATGTCGGGCAGAAAGTAATAACAGACATTAGAAACCTTATCTTCAACTGTTTGCAGAAGCAGCCGCTTTCCTTCTTTGATAAAACACCGACTGGTGTGAGTATCTCACGGATTATGAATGATGTGACCCTCATCCAGAGTGCTGTGTCTGAGGCTTTTACCGCGATCCTGAAAGATTCATTTACCATAGTAGGACTTATTGGTGTTGTGTTTTACAGAGACTGGAAGCTTGCTACAATTGCCTTTATTATATTGCCCTTTGCGATATATCCGATAGTAGCATTTGGAAAAAGGCTCAGGAAGATCAGTACAAAGACACAGCAATCAGTAGCGGCACTTACGAATTTTTTACACGAAACCATCACCGGGCAGCGTATTGTAAAAGCTTTTTCTATGGAAAAATATGAGAACAAAAGGTTTCAGATAGAAAATGAGTCCCTATTCCGCATCAACCTGAAGCGTTATAAGGTAAGGGCACTCTCTCATCCTATCATGGAAGTGCTTGGTGGCATTGCTGTTGGTGTGATTATATGGTATGGAGGAAAAGAGGTCATATCTGGAAATTCCACACCGGGAAACTTTTTTTCCTTTACCGCAGGCATTCTCATGTTATATGAGCCGATAAAAAGGCTGAACAGGGAGAACCATAATATTCAGCAGGGGCTTGCTGCAAGTCAGAGGGTATTCGAAATTATTGATCGAGAGCCTGAAATCCATGACAAAGAGGATGCGATCCAGCTCGAGAAAGTCCAGGGCATTATTGAGTTCAGGGATGTTTTTTTTAGATATGAAGATAAAATGATTTTAAGAGATATGAAACTGAATATTAGCAAAAACGAGGTGCTGGCAGTCGTAGGGGAGAGCGGGGTTGGGAAAACAACCCTTGCGAACCTTATACCGAGATTCTATGATGTAACAGAGGGCAGCATAAAGATCGATGGTATAGATATAAAAGACGTGACGCTGAATTCCCTCAGAAGAAATATAGCCCTTGTTACACAGGATGTGATCCTCTTTAATGATTCCATAAAAAATAATATTGCTTACGGGGTCACTCAGGATACAGAAATGATAGAAAAGGCAGCCAGGATGGCATATGCCCATGATTTTATTGTGAAACTTCCGAAAGGGTATGACACAGTGGTGGGCGAAAAAGGGATACGCCTTTCAGGTGGACAAAAACAAAGGATTGCAATCGCAAGGGCTTTGCATAAAGATGCGCCAGTCCTTATACTTGATGAAGCAACAAGTTCACTTGATACTGCATCGGAGATGGAAGTGCAGAAAGCCCTTGAAAATTTAATGAAAGGTAGAACAACGATTATCATTGCCCACAGACTTTCCACTGTGATGAATGCACACAGGATTATTGTACTTGAAGGCGGTACGATAGTGCAAGAGGGCACACATCGGGAATTGATAGAAGTTGACGGTCCATACAAAAAGCTCTACGAGTTACAGTTCAGGGAAACACCGGCAAAGAAGATTATAAAAATTGGAAGAAGGATGAACAATGCGTAAAGAAATAAAATACTTTCTTATGCTCCATGTATTTCCACCGTTGATATATGTTTTTCTCATATTTCTGAAGATTACTTCAAGGATTGAACATGTGAACAGAGAGCCTGTTCGAGATATGTGGGGGAAAGGAGAGAATATTATCGCTTGTTTCTGGCATGGAAGACTGCTCATGATGCCCTTTGCGAATGAAAGGGGGAAAGGCAAAGTGCTAATAAGCAGACACAGAGATGGAGAATTTATCGCCAGAGTGATGAAATTTTTCAGGTTAGGTACTATAAGAGGTTCTTACAGAAAGGGCAGTATTGCATCTTTGAGGGAGATTGTACTTGATTTAAAGAACGGTTTTGACATTGCCATAACCCCGGATGGGCCAAAAGGCCCGAGATATGTGGTAAAAAGAGGTATTGTAGAGCTGGCAAAATTAACAGGAAAGGCTATAGTTCCTATAAGTTATAGCGCAGGTAAAAAAAAAATTTTCAATCCTGGGACCGCTTCATTGTTCCATATCCTTTTTCAAAAGTGCTATTTCTCTATGGAGCCCCGATCTTTGTTAGCAAAGACGCTAACATGGAAGAGTTAGAGGCAAAGAGAACTGAGCTTGAGAATACCCTTATCCTTCTGACGGAAAAAGCAGACGAGATGGCATGTGGAAAATAATTTATAATCTTCTTATCCATATTATTCTTCCTTTCTTCGTGGTTTTTTCATTCACAAAAAAAAAGATCAGGAAAAATCTATTGGAGAGGTTTTTCCCTGGCACAACAGGCAAAAATCTAAAAGGTGTAATATGGATACATGCGGCATCGATAGGCGAAGCAATCATTGCAGAAAATCTTGTGATTTATATGAAGAAACATACAGATGTGGATAGATTTCTCATCACCACAAACACATACTATACAAAGGACCTTCTCCATGCAAAACTGGGGCATGAGATACCGGTCTCTTCACTTCCTTTTGATTTGACGTATTCTATACAACGCTTTATAAATAATTCCACATTCAAAGCCCTTATCATCATAGAAACGGAGATATGGCCAAACCTTGTATGGGAGGCAAAAAAACAGAACATACCTGTTATTATCATTAATGGCAGGATATCCGATAAGACCCTTAAGAACTACAAACATTTTTCTTTCTTTTTGAAACATGTGCTCTCAGACATTGCTCTTGTGCTTGCACAATCCGAAGAACACATG
>CAIJOT010000163.1 GCA_903822335.1 uncultured delta proteobacterium | reverse complement strand
TTTACACGGGAAAATGTACCATATCAGACAGGAGAGCGGGATTGAGAAAGCAATAGCCGGAAGTTCCAATTTCACCGTAAACGGTCTTGGGCTGGGCGGGAGTAAAAATATTGAACTGAACATGGTTATCGACAGCGACCGTGACAGACAGGAACTAAAGGAATGGTTTGATGCACTCTGGAATGATCAAACAGGCCTTGTGGAAGATGTCAAAGAACAGGTATTAAAATACCTTGAGCAATTGTATATCGAAAACGAGCCGGAGTTTATTTACTTCAAAACGCTTTATCATATCTTTGAAAACTATTTAGATGAACAAAAAAAGGGCGGTCTTCTTAATGAGCGCACCGGCTTTTTTGACAGCGAAATATGGGATATTCTTTATGACTTTCAAAAGGACGGTACAAAGGGAGCAATCAATAAAATTCTAAAGCATAACGGATGCATTATTGCTGACAGCGTTGGTCTTGGAAAGACATTCGAAGCCCTCGCCGTTATCAAGTACTTTGAACTTTTGAACAATCGCGTCCTTGTTGTATGCCCCAAAAAACTTACCGGTAACTGGACCATTTATCAGGCAAACCAAAACCATGCCCTCAATCCTTTTAAAAAGGACAGGTTCAATTATACGGTACTGTATCATACCGACATGGCGCGTGAATCCGGCCACTCTGATGCGAATGGGATTGACCTTGAGAACTTTAATTGGGGCGCTTATGACCTTGTGGTTATTGACGAATCCCATAATTTCAAGGGTAACCCTGTAGAAAAAGTTAAGCAGGACGGCAGTATGAAAATGAACCGGGCAAAATGGCTTATGGAAAAAGTCATTAAGTCTGGAGCGAAGACCAAAGTCCTGATGCTTTCCGCTACCCCTGTCAATAATACGCTCCGCGATTTGCGTAATCAGATTGCATTCATTACCGAAGGGAAAGAAGATGCCCTCTTTGAATGCTGTAAAATAAAAGATATTGGACTCACCCTGAAAAATGCTCAGACTCATTTTACCACCTGGGCTGATCCCAAGAAAAACCCCCAAAGAAACATGAAACAGCTTCTGGAAAGGCTTGATTCAGCGTTTTTCAAGTTGCTCGATGAGCTAACCATTGCTCGATCAAGGAAGCATATCAAGAATTTTTATAAAATTGAGGCTGTCGGTAAATTCCCAGAACGGAACAAACCTCATTCGCTGTATCCTGATATAGATTTGAATAATCGTTTTCCATCTTATGACAGGATAAACAAGCAAATACTCGAATACAAACTATCCGTGTTTAATCCATCCGCGTATGTGAAACCGGAGATGCAGAAGAAATATGAAGACCGTGCTGCCACAGAAGTTCTGGCTTTCAAGCAAACCGACCGTGAAAACTTTCTGATTGGGATGATGAAAGTTAATTATCTTAAACGTCTGGAGAGCTCCATTGAATCCTTTGAAATATCAATGGACCGAACCATCCAGAAAATTGAGAATCTGGAAAACAAAATCAACGAGTTCCTAAAATCAAAAAACAAGTCACAGGAAGAATCCCTTGAAAGCCTTGAGCCGGATGAAAACGAATTGGAGGAAAATGCGGACGACCTTGAGCAATGGCAGGTTGGTAAGAAACTTAAATTTGATCTGGCTGACCTTGAGCTGGAAAAATGGCTTAAAGACCTCAAGAAAGATAAGGAAGCTCTCGTTGACTTATATAATAATGCTAAAGTGGTAACACCCGAAAGAGATGCCAAACTCGCGGAGTTGAAAAAACTCATCGCAGGCAAAGTGAATAAACCATTCAACGGAGAGAATAAAAAAGTTATCGTTTTTACCGCATTTGCAGATACTGCACAATACCTCTATAGAAATTTAAAAGATTGGTACAGAAATGAACTCAAACTGCATTGTGCGTTGGTGTGCGGCAATTATACGCAGACGAGCTATGGGAAAAATGAGTATGACAGTATTCTGCTCAATTTCTCACCCATTTCTAAAAATCGTGCAAAAATGATCTCGATTTCACAAAGCGAAGTGATTGATCTGCTCATTGCCACAGACTGTATCAGCGAAGGCCAAAACCTACAGGATTGCGATTACCTCATTAACTACGATATTCACTGGAACCCTGTACGTATTATTCAGCGATTCGGGCGTATTGACCGAATTGGGAGTAAAAACGAGCGCATACAACTGGTCAATTTTTGGCCGACGAAGGACCTGGATAATTACATAAACCTCAAAGAACGCGTGGAAGCGCGCATGGCTCTGGTAGATGTCACCGCTACTGGTGAGGACAATGTATTAAACACAGAACAAATTGAGGAGCTCATCACTGACGATTTGAAATACCGCAATCAGCAACTCAAAAAACTGAAGGAAGAAGTCCTTGACCTTGAGGACATGGATGAAACCGTGTCCCTGACCGATTTTACGCTGGATGATTTTCGCATTGAGCTCCTGAATTTTATGGAGAGCAACCGGAAGCGGCTTCAAGAAGCCCCGTTTGGCTTGTACGCCGTCGTGCCCACACCTTCCGGCAATCATGCTGTCCTTAGCGATTCCAGACATTTTTCTGAAAGTGAAAAAGAGATTATTAAGCCTGGCGTGGTTTTCTGCCTCAAACAAAAGGGCGCCAGCGAGGGAAACGAGGAAGTCAATCCGCTGAATCCCTATTTTCTGGTGTATATCCGCAATGACGGAACCGTGCGGTTCAATTATACCAACGCCAAGCAGATACTTGAAATATACCGCCTCATGTGTCAAGGCACAAAAGCTCCTCATGAAAAACTATGTGAACTCTTCAATGAGGAAACCAACAATGGCGAGAAGATGGACGCCTATACAGAACTCTTGAAAAAAGCGGTAGATGAGATCATTCGCATCTTTAAGAAACGGGGCAACCAGCGACTTACCTCCGACAGAGGTGCATTGCTTATCCCGTCAACAAAGCAGCTTAATGAAATGGAGAATTTTGAACTTGTAACCTGGCTAATAGTGAGGTAACGCCATGCCAGAAACCGATATCAAGCAGAAAATCCAATCAGCATTGCAATCATTCAAAGATGGCAGTCTTACCGAGAAATGTCTCACTCTTTTCAATACCCTCGGGTATAAGACCGACAGGCAAAACCCTTTCAGGGAAAAAACATACCGCTTTTTTAAGGAATCTTTTCTTGAAGGTAATTCTTCATTCAGAGAAGAAAAAGCCCTTGTGTTGGAATGGAGGTATATTGATCTGCTATTTCAGCTTTCAAAAGAGGAAATTACCCCTCAACATAGTCTGTTTGATACGAAACAAGTTGATCGAACAGTTATCGAGACATACCTGTTTTTCGTTATAGAACTTTCCAAAGAAGAGTACAGCAGAACAGCTCTCAGTCAGATTACCCGCGAAATCAATAAAATCTTTCCCATGCCTGTGATGGTGCTTTTCAAATATGGGCAATCACTCACGCTTGCCGTTATTAACCGCCGGCTGCATAAACGGGATGAACGTAAAGATGTGCTGGAAAAAGTGACGCTCATTAAAGATATCAGCATCGATCGCCCTCACCGGGCGCATATAGAAATCCTTTTTGACCTGTCGTTTGCTGAACTATTGAGAGTTCATAAATTTACCAACTTCGTTGAACTCCACAATGCCTGGCAGAAAACGCTGGACACGAAAGAACTCAACAAACGCTTTTTTCAGGAACTTGCCAACTGGTACTTCTGGGCGATGGATCATGTGTCTTTCCCGGATGATGTAGAAAAAAGCAAAGATATCCGCAACGCCACAAGCTTAATCCGCCTCATTACCCGGATTATCTTCATCTGGTTCATCAAGGAAAAAGGTCTGGTGCCGGAAGCGATTTTTAATAAGGCAGGGTTGAAACAGATACTGAAGGAATTTTATCAGGACAGTGCATCATGCTCTTATTACCGGGCAATATTACAGAACCTTTTCTTTGGTACTCTAAACCAGAAGATGGATGAACGCGGTTTCGCACAGGATAGGGGTTTCCCGCGGAATCAATCCGAATATGGGGTAAAAAACCTTTTCCGCTACGCCAGCCTCTTCTCTGTCAACGAAAAAGATGCCCTTGACCTGTTCAGGAATGTGCCCTTCCTGAACGGCGGTCTTTTTGACTGCCTCGACAAACCTGACGACGAAGGTAAAATCATCTATGTTGACGGGTTTTCCCGCAATCCCAGGCAACAGGCGGCTGTTCCTGATTTGCTCTTTTTTGCCGATGAACAGGAGATTGACCTAAACGAAACGTACGGCACAAGGAACAAGAAATATAAGGTCAAGGGGCTTATCGAAATCCTTTCCAGCTATAAATTTACCGTTGCAGAAAACACGCCCATTGAAGAAGAAGTTGCCCTTGACCCGGAGCTCCTCGGTAAGGTCTTTGAAAACCTCCTTGCAAGCTATAACCCAGAAACGCAGACCACGGCCCGCAAGCAGACCGGTTCCTTTTATACCCCTCGTGAAATCGTCAACTACATGGTGGACGAATCGCTGAAGGCGTATTTGAAGGGTGCTCTTGTAGAGGAATCTTCTATACCGGAAGAAGATGCGCAAGCCGGTCTTGATCTGCTTTTTGAATATACTGAGAAGGAGCATCTTTTTAACGAAGCTGAGACAAAGACGCTGATCGGCGCTATCGACAGATGCAAAATCCTTGATCCGGCCTGCGGTTCCGGCGCCTTTCCCATGGGTGTACTCCATAAGATGGTCCATATCCTCCACAAACTTGATCCGAACAACGAGCAGTGGAAACAGAGGCAGGTTGACAAGGTAAATATACTAATAGAAGAAGCTCAAGAGATTACCGATGCTGCTGCAAGGGAGCAAGTGATTGCCGGACTTGAGCATAACAAACAAGACATTGAAGATGCTTTCGGGAGCAACGAGCTGGATTACGGAAGAAAACTTTATCTCATAGAAAACTGCATCTATGGCGTGGATATCCAGCCCATAGCCGTACAGATCGCCAAACTGCGTTTTTTCATCTCCCTCGTCATTGACCAGAGAAAACAGATTGGCAAGAAAAATTTCGGTATTCGCCCCCTGCCAAACCTTGAAACCAAGTTTGTGACTGCAAATACGCTTATCGGACTTGGAAAACAGATGTTGTTCAAGAATCCAGAAATAGATAAAATGGAAAATAGCCTCAAAATCTTACGTCATCAGTATTTTTCCGCTAAAACTCGCAGAGAAAAGCTGGATTACCAGAAAAAGGATAAGAACCTTCGACAAAAAATTACAAAATTGCTTATAAACGACGGCTGGGGTTTGGAATCAGCAGAGCATATTGTAGCCTTTGACCCCTACGACCAGAATTCGTCCGCATCATTTTTTGACCCGAAGTGGATGTTCGGGCTTACCGATGGTTTTGATGTGGTCATCGGGAATCCGCCGTATTTTAACATCAGCACGATCAGCAAGGACTTCGTCAAATATTTGTCCGAACAATATAAGATTATACATACTGGATATAATGATATAGTTTATTATTTTATGTACTTAGGTGTTGAACTTTTAAATAAAACTGGGTGCTGTGCGCTCATTACATCGAATTATTTCCTTGGCAACGAATATGCCAAAAAAATCAGATCATACTTGAGTCAGCATACTTCCAAGGTGATCAATTTTAAAGACCATATGGTCTTTGACGCAGCAAGTATACATACCTGCATCTCGATTTCTTATAAGGAGCCGAAATCTGATGGAATTATGTTTTTTGAGAGTACGAGCGAAAAGAAAATAATATCGAGTGATATTGAAGAAGAGCTTAGTTCATTCACGATTAAACGGGAAGTATTAAATGATAATTGGGTAATTGCGGATAAATCAAATACCGCTATTTTTGAGAAGATCAAGAGAAATGCGGTATTGCTTGGCGATATTTCAATAATCAAGAAGGGCGCTACTTCCGGCAACAGAGAGGTTTTCACAGTCCTAAAATCATTTTCAGAAAAAAACGAATTCGAAAATGAATTACTAAAGACAAGTATAAATAGCAAGGATATTAAGAGATATATATTGCTCAATAGCGGAGAATGCTTAATTTATACTGATAATGATACCAAAGCAGAAAATTATTCGAATATATATAAGTATTTACTAAAACATAAAGAGAAATTATCTGAGAGAAATGAAGTTTTAAAAGGAATCTATTCTTGGTATAGGCTTGAAAGGCCGAGAGAAAAAGAAGTTTTTAATGCTCAAGAGAAACTTGTGGTTCCATACAGGGCGGAAAGTAATGCGTTTGCCTATGATAATAACAAAGGTTTCAATGATGGCGGAGGAAGCTACGCTATCGTGATGAAAGAAGGAGAAAAAACGAATATCAAGTATTTATTGGGTATTCTAAATTCAAAGTTAATGGACTGGTTCTATGGATTTATCGGCAAACCAAAAGGAAAGATCAGAGAATATTTCAACGGGCCACTTTCTTTGATACCAATAAAGAAGATCTCTCGTACCCAACAACAACCCTTTGTCAATGTTGTTGATGCAATCCTTTATACCAAGCTGAAGAATCCAGATGCCGATACATTGTTTCTCGAATTCCTTATCGACGCCATGGTCTACGAACTTTACTTTCCCGACGAGATCAAGGCCGCCAATTGCGAAGTCCTTAAACATCTAAACGATCTCCCCGAACTCAAAGACCTGCCTGCCAAAGGTCCGGCGCAGGCAGGCGACTGGAGCGATGAGAAGAAGCTGGAGGTCATAGAGAAAGTGTACAAAGAGCTTTCCGACCCAGCCCATCCTGTCGGCATCGCCATGAAAAGGATGCAGGATGTGCCGGAGGTAAGAATCATCGAGGGGCGGGAGTAATGCTCTATCTTTATCTTGATGAAAGCGGTGATCTGGGGTTCGATTTCGTGAATAAGAAGCCTTCCAAGTTTTTCGTAGTTACCATCCTTGCCGTTAAGGGTCATGAGGCGAATAGATCGCTTATTAACGGGGTCAGAAAAACCCTGAAGAGAAAGCTGAATCCGAAAGGAAAACAGAAAAGAATGGTTTTGGAGCTAAAAGGGACAAAGACCTTATTTACGATAAAAGAATACTTCTTCAAGCAAATCAAAGACCTCGATTTCGGTATCTATTCGCTTGTCCTAAATAAGAGGCGTGTCTATGAATATCTGATAAAAGAAAAATCGCGGGTGTACAACTTTGTGGCCAGAACAGTGCTCGACAGGATACCTTTGGAGAATGCCGTACTGAAGGTTGAATTGACTATCGATAAATCAAAAAGCAGACCCGAAATCGTGGAGTTCAATAGCTACATACGCAGGGAGCTTGAGTCAAAAATCGATCCTGCCGTTCCCTTCAACATCTATCACGTTGACTCAAAGGAACAATGCGGGCTCCAGGCAGTTGATATGTTTTCCTACGCTATATTTGAGAAGTACGAACGCCGGAGAAAGGAGTGGTACGATATTATCAAAGAAAAAATACGGTTTGTTTCTGTATATCTACCGGAGAAATAAAAATGAGCGTGCCTTACAGGCTTTTTGCGTCGAAGCTCATGCCAACCGATGGATGGGAGCACTCCGAACAACCTGTAACGGACTCACCGCTCGATCATATTTTACTGATTTTACAGAGAATGTCAAGTGAAAAAACTTCGTATTATGGAACGGCCTGCAAAGGGGTGGCAGAGGGATCAGACAGGGACAAGGGCCAGCAAAGGTACTGAAAGGAAAACATCCTGTAAGGATACTATGGGCAATTGTTTCTCCAGTGAATTTAAAAGAAGTAAGCTCCTGGGTAAAAGATTTTTTAAAGGTAAACTCCACACAAATAAAGTAAAAAGGGAAGGTTTGATAATTAAAAAAAATTGGGGGGGGTCAGGTCTTGATTTATCAGTTTTTTCTCACCATACTCAGAATGAAGAAAAAACAGAGGGGTCAGGCACTTACAAGGGACAGAAGAGGCGATGATTCTTCGAAGTAATTTAGCTCAGACTATCCTCTCCTACCCTGTGCATCCTGTCAGCATCGCCGTGAAAAGGAGGTTAGGATGAAAAAGACAGTGTTTATGGTGTTGGTTTTTATGGCGAGCGCGGTGCTTATCGCTTATGCAGGTCCGCTTGATGATGTCCTGAAGGGTGTTAAACTGCCTTCAGTGCCTTTGCAGATGGGCGGGAGCGGGAGTAATCTTGACGATGATACCGTTGTTTCAGGCCTTAAAGAGGCCCTATCAATAGGGACAGGAAATGCCGTATCTTCTGCCTCTAAGCTCGACGGGTATTTCAAAAACCAGATGATCAAGATTCTTATGCCTGAAAAAATTCAAACCGTGGCGAATGTCCTCGGCAAATTGGGTTATCAGAAACAGGTAAACGACTTCATTCTGAGCATGAACCGTGCTGCTGAAAAAGCTGCTCCGAAGGCAAGGGCATATTTTGTAAATGCCATCAAAGAGATGTCTTTTGATGATGCAAGGAAGATTCTCAATGGAGGCGATACGGCTGCCACCGACTATTTTAAATCAAAAACCTCTGAACAACTTTTTAATGAATTTAAACCTGTTGTTTCGAAAAGCATGAATGAAACAGGTGTTACACGGTCATATAAAGAGATGACCGGAAAATATATGTCTGCTGTCCCTTTTGCGAGCATAGAATCCCTCGATTTGGATCAGTATGTGACGAATAAGTCCCTGGATGGGCTTTTCTACATGGTGGGCCAAGAAGAGAAGAAGATCAGAACCGACCCGGCAGCGAGGATAACTGACCTGCTTAAGAAGGTCTTTGGGAAATAAAAAACAGCAAAGGGTACAAGGTAAAGCACAAAATGTCAGAAAACGAGAATCATCAGGATCAGGCTGAATTAATAAAAGGATGCAAATTGCATTGTTTCTCCAGTAAATTTAAAAGAAGTAACCTCCTGGGTAAACGATTTTTTAAAGGTAAACTCCACACAAATAAAGTAAAAGGGAAGGTTTGATAATTAAGGTATGAAAAACAAAATTTCCTTTATTTTCCAAATCATCAAGGCTCTGTTCAAAAAATACCAGAGGGATAACGCCAATATTATCGTCTCCTCTATCTCTTTTTACATTCTCCTTACTTTTATCCCTTTCACCCTTCTCTCGATTTTTATTCTGGGTTATGTTATCGACATGAGTAATCCTGCTGCACACCTTGAAAAATACTTAAGAAATATCGTGCCTGACCCTTATAACATCATCATTGCCAAGAGAATCCTTAAAGAGCTGAACGTGATTTCCATATCAAAAAAACTTTCCGGACCTTTAGGTCTCTTATTCCTCTTTTTCTTTACCATGAGGCTCTTTGCCATCATAAGGCCTTCCTTTCGCATCATCTTTGGTAAACATCCTGAAAGCTTTATCAAAGGAAAGGAAAAG
>CAIJOT010000162.1 GCA_903822335.1 uncultured delta proteobacterium | reverse complement strand
CCCAAGGAGAATACCGAATAATGAAATTATCCTTCTTGCCCCAAGACGGTCTGTGAGATAACCAGTAAATGGTGAAAAACAGATGTAAGCAAAAAGATAGGCATTGAATATGTCTCCTCCCTGCCTTCTGTTTAGCCCCATTGTCCTGATCATTTCCGGAAGGACAACACCGTAACCAAGACGAATACTGTAGTTGATAAAGAGATTCACAAAACAGATAAGAAGTATGACCCACGCCCAGTGGATCATGCGGCCCTCCTGCTTAGAGGTATCATTCATATCTATTGCCTCCTTTACCATAAGTAAGCAGCAATTGCGTAGTACCCGTTGCCTACCTATTTTGTCTGCCTGCTACTCATTTCTTACTGCCTGCCGGTTAAATCCCCAGCTTCTTCCTGTTTGCCTCGATATGTGCCAATATGGCATCAACAGCCTTGACAGGGTCCTTTTCAACATTCAGTATGCCTCCTGTCACCTGTTTACAATCTTCTGTCAGTAGTTTCACGAGATTAGGTCCTCCAGTAACCGTCGGGACAGGATTTACATAGGTAAAGAGACCAAAGGCCAGGGCAAAGACAGCATCAATCGTTGCCTTCTGCTCCATATATTCCGGTGCTACTGCGGCAACGGGAAGGTCGGGTATCGGGCAATTTCCAAGGGCAACAGAGATTGCAGACAGCAGATCGGCAAGGCGTCCTGTATCGGTGCATGTACCATAGCTCAATACAGGGGGAACCTTGAGCAATTCACAGACCGCCTTCAGGCCGTTGCCTGCAAATTCTTTTGCCTCAAGACTGCACAGGCCGGCAACCTGCATAGCCGCATTTCCGCATCCCATTGAAAGGACAAGCACATCACGTTTAATTAATTCTTTTGCTATGCGCACACTGTGTACGTCCTGCCCGGAATCCCTAAGGCTTGTGCATGAAACAAGCCCTGCAACCCCACGGATGGCTCCGCTCGCTATCGCCTTTAACAAAGGCTCAGGGGTGCCGCCAAGCGCTTCCAGTATACTTTCAGTTGAAAATCCGACTATCGCTTCCTTCATGGGCAACTGCGTAACCGGCTCAACATGTGCACGCCGTTCCTTAAAATTATCAATGGCCATCTGCAAGAGCATGGCAGCCTGTTTATCTGCTTCTTCAGGAATATAGTCAATCCTCTCCGTGACACCCTCGAAAGCAACGAGCTGGCTCACAGGTATAAGCTTGAATTTATATTTTTCTGCATAGAATGGGTCAACAGGCATGGAACAGTTCATATCGCAGGCAAAGAGGTCCACACAGCCACTTGCAAGCACTGCCTCCTGCATAATCCAGTTTCCAGTAAAACCGTAAAACACATCGTCCATCTCCCATCTCTGGATCATCTCCTGACCTGTCTCGATATTTGCAATAATACGGAGGCCCTTAGCGCCCACAGCCTTTGCCTTCTCCTGCCACTCAGGCTTTCTGGCAAGCTGAACCATGGCAAAACCGAGGAAAGGCTCGTGACCATTAGGGAGTACATTCACATAATCCGGGTCAAGGACGCCAAGGTCAACATGCATTTTATGCGGCCTCGGTGTTCCAAAAAGCACGTCCTGACAGTATTCATTCACAATCTGGCTCTGATAGGCCGTTGCAATAGCAAGGCGCATCGCCTTCAATACAAGACTTACATAATATCCATCTACATTGGTCAGGCATGAGCTTGTGGCAAACATCATCTCTCCGTAAATCCCACCCGGCATTATGCCGAGTTTCTTCCATAACGCGGTTCGTTCTCTGGGGGCAAGCGTCTCAACGATATGGCTCGGTTCGTCGTACTTTCTGTTAAAATCTGCTTCCACATAATTACACAGCATAAGGGCCATCTCATCCACAGGGATTATTGTAGGTATTCCGAATCTTTCCGCAAATTTCACCAGTTTTTCAGGATCTTTGATCGTAAAGGGTGTCCTGCCATTGGCTGCTGCCTTGAGCGTTTTAATAGTCTGCTCGGTATGATAGTGATAGGTTGACGCTCCCATGACATTCCGAAGCAGCATCATCCTCATTGCCATGCCGTCTCCGGTAATACCGCACACACCCCTCTTG
Organism: uncultured delta proteobacterium; assembly: GCA_903822335.1. Lineage (GTDB taxonomy): Bacteria > Desulfobacterota > Syntrophorhabdia > Syntrophorhabdales > Syntrophorhabdaceae > CAIJOT01. The sequence continues at coordinate 3,469 of CAIJOT010000162.1, read as the reverse complement.
TCCTTTGATACGTCTGCCCGGCAAGGCCCGTTCGAACAGAGGTCGCACCGAACCCCTCCCTGGCAGAAAGGACATCTCTGATCAGGATTACTTCCCAGACCCTGGGCCTCATACCTATCCCAGATGTTCGTCATGCCATCCTTTTTGATCCTATCGTAGACCTTACGGACCGATTCATGATAAGAAATCCTGTCTGCTTCCATAATAGACCCCCTTTCTTTTATTACAAATCTCTTCTAAAAATTGTAGTGCAACAACTTTAAATATACAAGCAAAAATTAGATTCTACCGGATTTCCTGCGGGGGATACTTTCTTCCTGAAATCCACACTCCCTCTATTCATAAAATAGTCGCACTTTCAACCGGTAATGGCTCACCCCCTCGCCCGGACAATAGACGTACGTATATTCTTGAAAAAACGACTTGACAGACTTCAAGAGAGAGATTATACTTAATGGTAATGCGGAATGGTTCCTAATTGACTGAGATTACCAAAGAATCAATAATCAAACAGTTAAAAGAGAGAGGATTAAAAGTTACCCCTCAAAGACTGGCTATCATTGAGGTACTGATTGAGCACAGACAGCTTCATCCAGGTGCGCGCTTCGTGTATGAGGAGGCAAAGAAGAAGAAAAGAGGCCTGAGTCTGTCCACAGTTTATGCGACCCTTGGCGAACTTTCCCGGCACGGCATCATCAAGACGCTGCAGTTTGACCAAATTGAGAACCGCTACGAAGGGAATCTTGAACAGCATATCAATCTGATCTGCGAGAAGTGTAAAAAGATACTGGATTATAAGGTCCCCAATGCTGTTGACCAGAGACGGGTAGCGAAGAAAACCGGTTTCTCGATCACTGACACCAGGCTGGAGTATTACGGGTATTGTAGAGAGTGCCTTGGGGAGGAAGGAAGCAAGGGAGGTGAGTGACACGGGGTAGATGACGCACCTCTTGGACTTTGTGGGCATAGGTCCGCCACGTCGATTCCAACGTGGCTAATTTTGTTGTTGAACAGCAACTTGCCCTCAATGAATAAATGAGGGCAGCCATAATGTAGTCCCAAATTAAATAAACGGAGGTTATTATGAAAAAACCAAAAAAATTGACCACCAGGAACGGTGCCCCCGTCGTTGACAACCAGAATGTAATGACCGCCGGACCACGCGGACCGGCATTGCTGCAGGATGTCTGGTTCCTTGAAAAACTTGCCCACTTCGATCGGGAGGTGATCCCTGAACGACGGATGCACGCAAAAGGATCAGGTGCCTTCGGCACCTTCACTGTCACCCATGACATCACCAAATATACAAAGGCCAAGATTTTCTGCAAAATTGGTAAGAAGACCGAGCTCTTTCTTCGTTTCTCTACGGTGGCCGGCGAGCGTGGCGCCGCCGATGCCGAGCGGGACATCCGGGGGTTTGCCATCAAGTTCTATACCGAGGAGGGTAACTGGGACCTCGTGGGGAACAACACACCGGTTTTCTTCCTGCGCGATCCGCTGAAATTTCCCGACCTGAATCATGCTGTGAAAAGGGACCCCCGCACCAACATGCGGAGCGCTCTCAACAACTGGGACTTCTGGACTTCACTTCCCGAGGCGCTTCACCAGGTCACCATCGTCATGAGCGACCGGGGTATCCCCGCTTCCTACCGCCACATGCACGGCTTCGGCAGCCACACCTTCAGCTTTATCAACGCCAAAAACCAGCGGTACTGGGTCAAGTTTCATTTCCGTACCCAGCAGGGGATCAAGAACATGACCGACGCCGAGGCCGAAGCAATAGTCGGTAAGGACAGGGAAAGCCACCAGCGTGACCTTTACGAGAGCATTGAGAAGGGTGATTTCCCTCGCTGGACCCTGTTTGTCCAGATAATGCCTGAGAAGGATGCGGCAACATACCACTTTCACCCCTTCGATCTCACCAAGGTCTGGCTCAAAAAGGATTACCCCCTGATTGAGGTGGGTGTCCTCGAACTGAACCGCAACCCCGAGAACTATTTTGCCGATGTGGAGCAGGCGGCTTTTAACCCAGCCAACGTGGTACCTGGTATTGGTTTTTCACCTGACAAGATGCTCCAGGGAAGACTCTTTTCCTACGGTGATGCACAGCGTTACCGGCTCGGCGTAAACCACCACCAGATCCCGGTCAATGCGCCCCGCTGCCCATACCACAGCTTCCACCGCGACGGCTCAATAAGGGTTGATGGCAACTACGGCAGCACCCTCGGCTACGAGCCCAACAGCTATGGTGAATGGCAGCAGCAGCCGGAATTTGCCGAGCCGCCCCTGGCCCTAGAGGGCGCCGCGGACCACTGGAACTTCCGCGATGACGATAACGATTACTACACCCAGCCCGGCCTGCTGTTCCGCCTCATTGGCCCAGACAAACAGGTTCTCCTCTTCGCCAATACTGCCTGTGCCATAAAGGATGCGCCACGTGAAGTCAAGATCCGTCATATTGGCAATTGCCTGAAGGCCGATCCAGCATATGGCAAGGGAGTGGCCAAAGCCATTGGCATCCCGCTGAGTGAGGTAACGAAGAAGAAATAGATTCCCACGGATTTACCCATGAGTTGCTATGTTATAAAAGTGGCTTGTTGAGAAGACAATAAAAATGCTACTCTCTTTCTTGAACAAACCGTGAATGAAAGGGAGGTAGCCCAATAAATACTAACAAGATACAGGATTTTGTGATTAAAGGTAAAGAGGTTTTTGTGGGACTTGAGGATTCGAAGAAGACGTGGAAGATCGCGGTCCGGTGTGAGAAGATGTTGGTCCATCAGGTGTCCATGGAAGCGAAATATCCGGTCTTGATACAATATCTGAGAAACAAATTCCCCGGGTGTACGATCCGCCTTATCTACGAAGCGGGATTCAAAGGGTTCAATCTCTACGACCAGTTAACTGAAGACGGGATCGACTGTGTGGTGGTCCGCCTCATCTGGTAACGGAACCCAAGGTGAACAGGGTTAAGACGGACAAGAGGGATGCGAAGCGTCTGGCCCTCATTCTGGAAAACAATGATGTTCCCTCTGCCTGTGATGTTCCTGACAGGGAACGGAGGGAAGACCGACAGATAAGCCGGACCCTCATAGCAATCCAGAAGATATTACCCGTACCCGCAATCGTATCCGTAAGTTCCTGCACTTCCACGCCATCGAGGTTTCCTTCGCTGCGAAAGACAAGTGGGGCAGGAAGGAGTTCCATGCTCTCAAAGAGCTGTCCTTGTGTGAACCGCTGAAAATAAGTCTGCATGTGCTCCTCACGGTGTTGGAGCAATTTTGGGTCCATCAGACAACATTCAGGGCATCCCTCCGTCAGCTCTGCTGTAAGGAGCGGTACAGAAAAGCCTTCGAGATAGCCAGGAGCGCTCCGGGGATCGGGTGGTTTACCGCCATCCGGTTGGTGCTGGAACTGGGAGAGGATCTGACCCGTTTCACAAGCGGAAAGAAAATAGCCAGCTTTGTGG
>CAIJOT010000161.1 GCA_903822335.1 uncultured delta proteobacterium | reverse complement strand
TAATGAAAAATAAGAGGGGGTGCACCATGTAACCGCAATCTTATTATTCATTTTAAGGGTTGTTAAGAAAAAGCCGTGATAAGCCTAACGCTACAGGAGTGTTTATTGAAATGCATTAATGGGGTTAATTAACTTTGGCTACATTTTCAACCTTTCATCATTTTTCAATCCTTCTGCTCAGGAAATGAATACAACTTGGTATCAGAGGTAGGAAAAGCTATCAGCGCTTATCTGTCAGCCACAGATAAAGTTACCCACTCAATGACTATCGTTATTTTCTAAACTCTACGGTCTTTTTTTCTACTTCGGGGTAAAGATCATCAATCGTTTTCTGGACTTCAATTGTCTTCTTAAGGGACATGGCGACTTTACAGTAATGCTTTGTATCATCGAGGGTAAGCACCCTTCCCTTCCTGTCTTTAAGCCATTTACTTAAGACCTGATATCCGCCTATCTGATACTGCCAAACCTCTTCTGTAATCCCATCAAAATACTGGGCCTCATTGATGTAGATCCTGTCTTTTTTGCCGTCATATATTAATTTCTCGACCCTATCGTTTCCTTTTCCCTGGTATTTCGCAGCAGGGTGGTCAAGCTCCTGAGCTTTAAGAAGATGGAGGTCAACGAGCGTCTTCCCATATCCGGCAATCTTGCCGAATAGTTTGTAATCGCCTGCAAATGGTATTCTCGGGAAATCTATCTTTAAGAATTCGGCATATTTTGTGCGGTATATATTCGAATAAAGGATGGCATAAATATAATAGAAAATTTCCTCAGGGGTCGGTGATTTTCCAAAGCTTTTTGTAAGCTGCTCCACAATGGCAGGATTAAGGTTTGGCTTTCTTGTGGTATATTCACCAGATGGTTCAAAGAGCATCATGATGCTTCCGATTGAACTTTTTTTAGGGTTATCGTTTTTTTTCTTGTTTGTTATGGGATATATGTAAAGAGGGAAAATAAAACCTATACCTTTATTGCTCAATGTGATTCTGCTTTCAGCCAGCGTTTCAGAGATAAAAACATGGTTAAAATTTACTTCTGCTACTTGTCTTACGGTTATTAATCCCAGATTATCCTTTAGCATATGCTGCATAACTTCTTTTCGTGAACGCTCTATCAAATCCTCATTATAAAAGACCCATTGAACATCAAAGGGTCTATACAAAATCCGGATAATTGTGTTTTCCCAATCCTTGTCTTGCCTAACCCTTTCGCGAACTGTTTTTAGCCTCCAGTTTTGCTTATCTTTCAAATGAAAGGTATCTCTGATAAGTTCATCGGGTATTTTTTCGTCGCAGAACATCCTAATCCGTCGTTTTAGTGCTTTCTTGTCGGGATCTATTACAAAATTGTCCCTCGCTGTTACAATTCCAACGCTATTTACAGGGAATATTTCTGTAATTTTTGGATATTTATTGTAACTCTCTAATAATGCTTCATCCCTCGGAATAAAAAGATAAAATTCAGATTTTGGTGAGAGCTTATTCCATTTAGTTGTTTCTATATCATTCTTCAAAAGCCAATTATATTTTTCTTCCCATAATCCCCAGATTTCCGAATGGTTAACCTTACATTCTGTTTTTTCGCTTTTTCTTTTTACAAAAATCGCAATTGCCACCCCTTGCCTAATATCAAATACATTTTCATCCTTGGAACCATCGGGGCATTTCTCCTTCTTTAAGCTATTGCCGTGTAAATCAAGAAGATATATCTCGTTGAAACTTGCCATCAGCGACTGACGCATTCCCCTGAAGGTTGGATTATCAAGGTAGCTGTGGTTTGTAATAAACCCCAAAACTCCCTCGCCTGCCTTATCGATCTTCCACTGGGCAAATCGAATAAATTTCACATAATCGTCCTGAAGCCATTTAGGGTTCTTTTCGCTGAGAGGTTTCCCGTCAATGTGATAATAAGCCCTGATCTCTTTTGAAATCCATTCACCCACATTTGCCGAATGACCTGAATACGGCGGATTGCCGAGGATAACGAGGATAGGTTGCTCTTTTTTGACCTTGCCCGCCAGGTGGGATTCCTCGGATAAGGATGCCATGCCGGGCAGTTGCGTCTCCGGCAGTTCTTCCATTTCAAGGGTATTGGTGAGATAGAGTTTGAACCTGTCATCCTTTTTCAATTGATAGCCAAGCTCTTCAAGCAAGAATGACATTTTCAGATGGCCTACTGCATAGGGCGCCATCATCAGTTCAAAGGCATAGAAGTTGTTGAGGATGTGCTCTTTTATAAAACCTTCCTTCTTGCCCGTCCCGTATCTGGAAGTAAATTCTTCGACAGCCAGCTTGCTTACCTCAGCCAAAAAGGTAAGCGTCCCTGCAGCAGGGTCGAGGACAGTAACCGTATCGCTTGCAAAACCATCCGCCCTCTTGAAGTGTTCTTTTAAAATATGGTGGAGAGAGCGAACGATGTATGAAACTACCGGTTCAGGTGTGTAATATACACCCCGTTTTTCTCTCGTTTTAGGGTCGTATTCAGCCAAAAAGGTTTCGTAGAAATGGACAATCGGGTCTTTTCCCTTGCCTTCATGAAAATATTTATGAAGTATCACATTGACATCGGCAACAGCCAGAACCTCAGAGATATCATCAATGGTCCATTCCATTTGCTGTGGTACATCACCAAGGGAGATGAAACTGAAGACCTCCCTCAAAATGCCGATTGTTTGAGGGATCTTGTCGTATGCAAGCTTCCTGTTGAATGTATTTTCCGAACGTGTTCTTGCGGCAAATAGCCCGTATGTGATGGTCTGGGAATAAAGGTCGGCAAAATCCTCTTTTGAAAGGTCATTTATCAAATACTGTTTGAACGCCTCATAGAAACCCAATATATAACCACTTTTCGACTTTTCTTCTTCCCTTAACTGTTCAGCAATAACCTCATCCTTCAAAAACCGCGTTCTTTTCGCCAGTTCTATTGCCAGGTTCTTTGCGTCATAAACTCTCGGAAGAGAGAAGGCAAAGAACTTTTCAAGGAGCTTATAAAATACATCCTCCTTTTCAACCGGCGGGGTCATCTTAAGCTTTTGCACAATATAAGGCCTGCCGATAAGCACCTTATCTGTCATGATGCCATTCCTGTAAAGTCTGAACTCAAAAAAGTTTGTGAGTATCAGATTCGGGAAGGTATAAAGATAGCGTTTTAGCTGGTCAGTTGCCTCTATCTGGTCCAGATTGTCAATTGTCGGGGCTTTTGCCTCGATATACCCTATGAGATGCTCTTTCCCGTCCCATAGCCTGAAATCGGGGTTTCCCGCTTCGGTCCTTTTTGGAAGCGTCGTTATATGGACATTATGTTTGCCAACTGATCTTGCATATTCTTGTAACAATCCTTCAAGGGTCGAGTAGAAACTTTGCTCTGTAGCATCCCCACGGCTGGTAACATCAAGTATCCTTTTTAAGTATGCCTTGAGCATCCCACTTCCCCCTTCTTCTGTTGCTTATTACATTTTTTGAAAATTTGCAAACTATTTCTATAGTTTTTCGGTATCTTGCATTTACTAATCTTCTGAAAAATTGTTTTTGGAAGAAGAAACTCAACAAGCTAAAGAGAATTGATTTTGCGGAAATAGTGATTATATTAACTGTAGAAATACGGACATTCACATATCAACTGTTTCACAAAATTGGAGGTAATATATGAACTGGGATAAATTAACAATAAAAGCTCAGGAAGCTATCTCTGAGGCTCAGAAGAAAGCTGAGGCATACAGCCATCAGATGATAGAAAGTGAGCATCTCTTATATGCCCTTGTCGCTCAGAAAGAGGGGATTGTTAAGCCCATACTTGATAAGTTAGGGGCAAATCCAGGTGTTATTACCAATGACCTTGAAAAAGAACTTAAGAAGATGCCGCGGGTGCAGGGCGGTATGCAGGTTTATATATCTCCGCGATTAAAACAGGCCATGGACATAGCTTTTGACGAAGCAGAAAGGTTAAAAGATGAATATGTCAGCACCGAGCATCTCCTTATAGCCATTGCGGATGTGAATGAGGGGCCTGCATTTAACATTTTAAAAGACCATGGTGTGACAAAAGATCGGATTTATTCGGTCCTGAAAGATATTAGGGGAACGCAAAGGGTAACAGACCAGGCACCGGAGGATAAGTATCAGGCATTACAGCGGTATTGCAGGGACCTGACAGAAGAAGCGAGGAAAGGGAAACTTGACCCGGTCATCGGCAGGGATGAAGAGGTGAGAAGGGTCATGCAGGTTCTCTCAAGGAGAACGAAAAATAATCCGGTCATCATCGGTGAACCAGGGGTTGGAAAAACTGCAATTGTTGAAGGATTGGCACAGAGGATCGTCAGTGGCGATATACCGGAAACCCTGAAGAACAAGAAGGTTCTTGCCCTTGACCTCGGTGCAATGCTGGCAGGGGCAAAATACAGAGGCGAATTTGAAGACAGGTTGAAAGCTGTGTTGAAGGAGATTGATGAGGCTTCGGGTACCGTTATCCTCTTTATAGATGAACTCCACACAATCGTTGGGGCTGGCAGCGCTCAGGGGGCTATTGATGCATCGAACATGTTGAAACCGGCACTTGCGAGAGGTGAACTCCGTTGCATTGGCGCAACAACACTTGATGAATATAGAAAATACGTGGAAAAGGATGCTGCCCTTGAGAGGAGATTCCAGCCTATCTATGTGGGAGAACCATCCGTGGAAGAAACGATAGCAATCCTCAGGGGTTTAAAAGAAAAATACGAGTTACACCATGGGGTACGGATAAAGGACTCCGCCCTTATTGCGGCAGCTACGCTTTCCCACAGGTACATAACAGGCCGGTTCCTGCCTGACAAGGCAATAGACCTGATAGATGAATCTGCATCACGCTTGAGGATGGAGATTGACAGTGTACCTACTGAAATTGACGAAATAGAGAGAAAGATTATGCAGGTACAGATTGAGATAGAAGCATTAAAGAAAGAGAAGGACGAAGCCTCCCTGGAAAGGAGAACAAAGCTTGAAGAAGAGTTGAAAGAATTCAGGACAGAGGTGGGTGAAAAGAGAAAACACTGGGAAAAGGAAAAGAAATTGATCATGGGCATAGGAGAAATAAAGGAAAAGATTGACAGGGCAAAGACCGAAGCCGAGGAGCTTGAACGAAAGGGTGATTTTGGAAAGGTAGCAGAGATACGATACGGCGTCATATCAGGACTGGAAAAGGCATTAAAAGATAAAAACAGGGAACTCATCGAGCTCCAGAAAAACAAGAAGATGCTCAAAGAAGAGGTTGATGAAGAGGATATTGCAAAGGTTGTGTCAAAGTGGACAGGTATACCTGTCTCGAAGATGCTTGAAGGGGAGATGGAAAAACTCGTGAGTATGGAAGACAGAATACATCAAAGGGTAATAGGTCAGGATGAAGCGATCGGTGCAGTTTCAAACACAGTCAGGCGTGCAAGGGCAGGTCTTCAGGACCCGAATAGACCCCTTGGTTCTTTTCTATTCCTGGGCCCTACAGGTGTTGGTAAAACAGAACTTGCAAGAGCCCTTGCAGAATTTCTCTTTGATGATGAACAGGCGATAGTAAGAATTGACATGAGCGAGTTTATGGAGAAACATTCAGTTTCACGGTTAATCGGCGCCCCTCCTGGATATGTCGGATATGAAGAAGGTGGCTATCTTACCGAAGCGGTGAGGAGGAGGCCTTACTCTATTATACTCCTTGATGAGGTAGAAAAAGCACACCCAGAGGTATTCAACGTTCTGCTGCAGGTTCTTGACGATGGAAGGCTTACAGATGGTCAGGGAAGAACAGTTGACTTCAAAAATACCGTAATCATAATGACATCCAATACCGGGAGTCAGTGGATCATGGAGCTCGCTGGAAAAGATTACGAAGAGATGAAAAGGAGGGTTATAGAGGCAGTGAAACTTCATTTTAAGCCTGAGTTTCTCAACAGGATTGATGAGATGATTATATTCAGGTCTCTCACGGTGGAGGATATTAAAAGAATAGCTGATGTGCAACTTTCTTATATGTCGAAAAGGGTGGGAGAGAAGGGTATTGAGCTTACCTTTAGCGACAAATTGAAAGAAATGATTGCAAAGGAAGGATACGATCCTGTCTATGGTGCAAGGCCGTTAAAGAGGCTTATCCAGAAAAAACTCCAGGATGCCCTTGCCATGCTGATATTGAAAGGTGAGGTAAAGGAAGGTGATAAGGTCACGGTGGATGTGAATGCAAAGGGAGATGTCGTGTTTAAGTAATAAAAATCAAGTACCATGTATGAACTAAACCTTAACCTTGAACTCAACCTCTGTTTTGCGAAGTTTCTCTTGACATCGAAAACAGTTGTTGCTATAAAAACCAATCATATGTAGGCGCGTAGCTCAGTGGGAGAGCGCTACCTCGACGCGGTAGAAGTCGTGGGTTCAATACCCACCGCGCCTACCATTTAACATCAGTCGATAGTCATCAGTGAATAACCGAGAGTAAAAAGCTTTTAATATTTTCTCGTTTTGTCGAGGGGACAGGATATGCTCTACCGGATATTACGATGAGGAGGTTATATGGCAAGGACAGCGGAAAAGGTAGACATTAAGCCAAAAAAATGGTTCCAAAACATTATTTTGGATTATGTTGGAAAATAAACAAAGTAAAGAATAAACAACTTGTTGCCCAAACCCATCCATAGCTGTATTTGGTCTGGAAGGTGTTCCCGAAGGGAGCATTGCATAAGCTCCGGGGAACCATCTTGAGTGCCTCAAGCGTTATCCCGCATATGCGGGAGATGAATGTGCGAATGCATCTCTGCATGAGCCCCAGGGGCTGGGGATAGGTCTATTTTCAAGGGAAAGAGAGCATTTGCCAATGCAGCCATCAAGTGCAAGCTTATAAATGGTAATCGTGAACGGAAAGGGCGAGGATGTCCCCAACTTTCTGGAGCGCCCCATGAGGTACATCTGAAAGAATGGCGGGATGTCGTCGGCCTTCTGACCAGCGACATCCCGCCAGACCCAATTTCTCCCCCAACCTTACTTTCTACGCTTTCTTTATGGCCTCCAGAACCGTCCTCGGGCTTAGGGGAAGACGCCTTATGCGAACACCCGTGGCATTGAAGAATGCATTTGCCACGGCAGGTGCTGCCGGAGGAACGCCCGGCTCCCCTATGCCACCGATCTTCTCGCTGCTCTTGACCACGTGGACCTCTATCTCGGGCACTTCGCTCATCTTCATTATTTTGTAGTCATCGAAGTTGGCCGACGCCACTCCGCCCTTAGCAAACTTGACTTCCTCTTTCAACGCAGTACCCACAGACATGATAATCGCACCCTCGATCTGGGCCTTGATCGTGTCCGGATTGATAACAGGGCCGCAGTCAACGGCCGCAATGATCCGATGGACCTTGATCGTACCATCCTTTTTATTCACCGATATTTCCGCGACCTCGGCAACGTAGCTTCCAAAGCATGCATGCTGGGCAATGCCCCGGCCTTCACCTTTTGGAATGGCTTTGCCCCAGCCGGCCTTTTCAGCCACTGTCTCCAGCACACGGCGGGCCCGCATATTGTTCTTTAAGCTCTGCAGGCGAAATTCCAGGGGATCCTTCCCTGCCGCATGGGCCAACTCGTCAATAAAGGATTCAATAACAAAGGCATTGGGGCCATTCTGGACCGAACGCCAGGGGGCAACTGGGATGGGCAGAGGGGAGATAAGGAACTCTATAGAGAGGTTCGGTATTTCATACTGGATCCTGTTGTTCCACATCGGAGAGTTTGGAGCATCTGCAAGACCCCACAAGCAATAGAAATCGATCCCATCTTTTATTGCAGCAGGGTTGATGTCTTTCAAAATGGAGGGGCTAACGAGCTTATGGAACCATCCAATCAACTGACCCTGGGCGTCGAGGCCAGCCTCTATGCGGTGGCTTGCTGGAGCGCGGAACTGGTCGTACTTGATATCTTCTTCCCTTGTCCACATGACCTTGACCGGCTTACCGAGGGCCTTTGAAATCGCGACCGCTTCAAACACAAAATCCGGCTTGGCCCGTCTGCCCAAACCGCATCCCATGAAGGTGGTTTGCACAT
>CAIJOT010000160.1 GCA_903822335.1 uncultured delta proteobacterium | reverse complement strand
TTTCCCGCGTTATACATCCTGTTTTCCTTCATCGCTCAAGGGTTCACCGCGAAGATTCGTCGTTCTTTCTTTCGCACCTTTCATGATCAGTGCATTTCCCACAAGTTCGTGGACACCTGCTACCTCAATCCCGGGGACCCAGTATTCGAGAAGCGGTGGAAATGCTGCTTTATCAATAGCGCATATACAGGCAAGTAAATTTACCCCGTATTCCTCGTGGACATACTTCACCGCATTTGCCCTTGGAAGACCACCCCTCAACCTCATTTCGATATTTTCGTCTGCTCCGAGGCCTGCCCCGCTCCCACAGCAGAAGGTTTTCTCTCTTATCGTATTTTCGGGCATTTCATAGAAACTGTTGCATACATTATTGATAATATAGCGTGGTTCTTCAAAAAGCCCCATACTCCTTGCCGGATTACAGGAATCATGAAAGGTTACTTTCCACTTATCATTTCTCATTTTGTCGAGATTCAGTTTGTGATGATAGATAAGGTCTGCGGTAAATTCACAGATATGCACCATCTTTGTGGACTTTGCATTTTCAAACCTTGTTCCTGTTATTGGAGAAACCGGTTCCTTAAGAAAATCTGCAGGACCATTGAAGGTATCCATATATTGATGGATTGTCCTCCACATATGGCCACATTCGCCACCAAGAACCCATTTTACTCCCAACCTTTTTGCTTCAGCATATATCTTGTCATTGAGGCGTTTTGTGAGCTCCATGGAATGGAAAAGGCCAAAGTTACCGCCTTCAGAGGCATAGGTACTCCATGTATAATCGAGGCCTATTTCATGAAAGAGCATAAGATAACCGAGGAGGGTAAACCAGTGGGGACTTGCAAAGTAGTCTGCAGATGGTGCAATAAAGAGAATCTCTGCCCCTTTCTTATTAATGGGCAGGTCAACCCTGATGCCTGTCAGGTCTTCTATCTCATCCACTGCGAATTCCAATGTCTGTTTAAAAGCATGAGGGGGGACGCCAAGATGATTGCCTGTTCTGAAACAATTTGATGCCGGTTCAACAACCCATTGAATATTACAGCCAACGAGGTTCAGAAGTTCCCTTGCCATCATGGTGATCTCGCATGTATCGATACCAAAAGGACAGTAAACAGAACAACGCCTGCATTCTGTGCACTGGTAGAAATAGTAAAGCCATTCTTTCAGAACGTCTTCAGTGAGTTCCCTTGCACCGGCAAGCTTCCCGAAAATTTTCCCGCCTGTTGTGAAGTATCTCCTGTAGACTGACCGCAACAGCTCTGCCCTGAGCACTGGCATATTCTTTGGATCTCCTGAGCCTATGAAGAAGTGGCATTTATCAGCGCATGCTCCACATCGCACACAAATATCGAGGAAAAGGCGGAAAGAACGATGTTTTTTTAAGAGTTTCTCCATCCCCTCAAGAATAGTCTCCTTCCAGTTCTCAGGTAGCTTCCAGTCTTTATCATGGGGCTGCCATTCACGAGGATTCGGAAGGTCGAGATATTTCTGATGTTTCAGGGGAGCTCCGTAACAGTAATTCCCTTTTCTGAACTGAACCTTTGTGCTCATCCAGCCCTGAGGGGGAGGAGCTAAGCTTATATCTTCTAATAGCTCATCAGGTTTCTTGGCAGCTTCATCAGCCACATTTGCTCCTTATACCTACTATATTGAACATTCCGCAATCGCACATTGGTATCATTCCTTCTCCACCGGTAGCCCGACCTCTTTCATTGCATTACGAAATTCATCTTCCCATTCCGCATACGTGTGGACTTTCACAGGATAGTTCCATGGATTGATGTGTCTTGCTATTCTGCTGTTATTCATCAGGTTTCTTGTAGGGCTGAAAAAAGCTCCTGCCATGTGGGAAATCTTGCTGAAGGGCAGATAGACAAGGAGGGTACTGACAAGAAAAAGATGGAGATAAAAGGTCAAACCTATTCCGGTGGCAACCACAGGATGGAAACCCACCAGCCCCATACTCATTTTTTTTACTTCGAGGAGGTCTACCTTAAAAAAATACCTCATGAGGATACCCGTTATTACAATACCTGCAATGAGAAGGATGGCAAAGTAGTCAGAGGGAAGGGAGATATACCGTGTCTGAGGATTGACTACCCTTCTCAGGAAAAGGTATGTGAGGGCAATCAATATCAATGTGTCGGTTATTAAGAGAGCGGGAATGCCAAACTGAAAAATTCCGTCAATATTTTGAAAAAAAAGTATTGATGAAGGCACAGGTTCTGTAAAAAACCGTAAATGTCTCAATAAGATAAAAAGTAGTGACCAGTGAAAGAGCAATCCTCCCAGCCAGAGGAATTTATTCTCATAGTAAATGAGTTTTCCCTTCCCTTTCAGTTCAACGTGATCGTTTCTGAACAAAGAACGGAAGAAGAGCACTTCGAGTGCCATTCTCCCTATTACTCCAGCGGTGTTAAAGGGGCTTTCGATATTATTTGCTTTTATCCAAGGTAAAGATTTCTGCTGGCCACAGACAGTGGGGACACAGAAAGGGACAGGTATTTTTGCCCACCTGATAATGCAATAGATGGTCCCAAAAATGAATACAGCAAAAGCTATATAAGGTATTACAACACCAAAAATCAGATAGAACCCGAATACCTCAACCCCTGTATATGCTATAAAAAGAAGAAGTATAATTGCAAGGAATGCATAGAATATCTTCACTCTATTCTGTTACCTCCAAATTCCTTACCAACTGTAACAAAGCCGGCATAAAGAGTCAATAATGGGTATGGCGCTTCTGGTCATGGATAAATGCGCATCGCTTTTTTACTGTTCATCAGCCTGTTCGCTCATCCTTAACAGCCTCAATGCCATCTCCCTCTCTGTCATTGCTTCATTCATCCTGATCCGGTGGATTTCCTCCCTGCATTTCATATAAACATCAAAAGCACTGAGTGCCATTGCATCAATCCTTGCCTCGAATGCCAAGAATTCATTGGACAAGCGTTCTCTTTGAATGTCAGGTTGAAGCTCGTCCCT
>CAIJOT010000159.1 GCA_903822335.1 uncultured delta proteobacterium | reverse complement strand
CCACTGGCTCTTTCAACGATGTCCAGCTCATGGTATCCCGGATGATTGACTTTCTCAAAGGGAAGGGGATAACCGGTCTTTTTACCACCCTGACGGGGAGCGAATTCCAGGAATCACCCGGCGAGGTCGGGGTCTCGTCACTAATGGACACCTGGATAGTGTTGCGCAACCTCGAGATGAACGGCGAGCGAACCAGGTTATTGAATATTTGGAAATCCCGTGGTATGGCGCACGACAGCAAGGTGCGGGAGTTCCTTTTGACTGACCGTGGAGTGGAGCTTGTTGGCGTGTATGCTGGGCCATCCGGGATTCTTACCGGCACCGCCCGGATAGCCCAGAAAGAAAAAAACGACGTTGATCAGGTCCACCGAAAACATGACCTGGAGAGGCAGGAGCGCCAGTGCAAGCACAGGCGCGCTGTCCTGGAAGCCCAGATAGCCGCCCTGCGCGCTGAGATTGAGGTCACCGATATTGAAATGGAACAGACCCACCGGGAAGCCGAGCAGTATGAGGTGAATATGGCTGAGATGAGCCTCAGTGAGGCGGAACAGCCAGGGAGGCGGCGTGGGCGCCAAAAAAAGAACCCATAAGGGCTGGAAGTTCGCTCTTTATGTTACTGGTGATACGGCGATCTCTGATTCTGCCATTAGTAGCCTAGAGCAGATATGCAATTCATATCTCGGTAAAGACTACGCTGTTGAGGTAATAGATCTACTTGTGCACCCCGAGCTGGCCCATCAGCACCAGATTCTGGCAGTCCCCACCGTGATAAGGACATATCCTCTTCCGGAGAGGAGGGTCATCGGGGACCTATCCCGCACTGAGCAGGTGGTAGCCTTCTTGGAACTACCCGCACAACAGGCTCAAACGACGAGCCGTCCCGAGCGTCCGGTTCCTCCAAAATAACAATAAGGAAATTAGTGAAAGCAAACAAGGATATCGGAAAAGACTTAACGGCAGCACGGAGTCGAAACGGTTGGAAGAGGAGCGCGAACGGTTTATTAATCAGTTTCTGGCAGAGCCGGGCCAACTTTCAGTTTCTCATTCAGACTGGAATTGCACGAGGAGCCCTGGCGGCGGTAAGGAGGTAATGAAAGCACCATGGACATGAAGACCATGACCCGTAAGGAACAAGAAGCACCCGCTAAAGGTCTTAGACTGAAGCTTTTCATCGCCGGAGAGAGACAGGGATCAACATGTGTCGTCGCTCGGTTTCGGGAGATGTTACAGGATTATGATCTACATGACAATTTAGTTCAGATCGTCGATATTGAACAGTCTCCCCAGGTTGCTAAAGAGGCCCAAGTGATAGGAACTCCGGCGCTCGTCAGAGAATATCCACCTCCCAGGAAATCCGTAATCGGAGACCTTTCAGACGCTACCGTTGTCCTTCAAGCGTTGGACCTACCGATTACAAAGAAGCGATATGCAGCCAACATGGCAGAGAACCCACAAGAGCCATTGATTCCGAGAGGGGCAGATCGCGCGGAGTTGAAAAATGTACGGGTCCTGATGATTGGTTTCAATCCAGTTGTCCGGGAGGGCCTGCAAGCTATCCTGGCTATGGATTATGGCGTCGAGCAGATTACAAATGCTGCGTATG
>CAIJOT010000158.1 GCA_903822335.1 uncultured delta proteobacterium | reverse complement strand
TAACGTATTGGAATCGGTGGTGGGCTCCAGGTACATCTCCGATGATCCGGCGATCTGTGAGGGCTACCGGTCTGGGCCCGGCGGATACGAGAGCGGTTTGGGATATGAAAGGGTCATGACAACGATACCCGGTACTGTGGTACTGCCCAAAAATACAGAAGAGGTGCAGAGGATAGTGAAGGCATGCAACCGCTATAAAGTCCCGTATGTGCCGTACAGCACAGGCTTTTACGGACCGCGGTCCCACTGCCATGTGCACGATGAGGTGCTCATTGACTTGAAGCGCCTCAACCATTTTGACATAGACGAGAAACACTTTTATGTCAACGTAGGCTCCGGCGTCGTATATTCACCGATCCAGGAAGAGGCTATGAAACGGGGCGCCTACGTAGTTATCGGTGGTGGTGGAGCTCAGGCGTCGGCCATTGCAAATCTGATCGGTGATGGCTGGTCCCCCTTAAGCCATAGAATCGGCCTGCCCCACAGACGTATACTCGGGACAGAACTCGTACTGCCCGACGGCGAGCTCGTAAAGATGGGCTCCCTCGCGCTTGGTGATGATCCCTTCTGGGGTGAAGGACCAGGCCCGGACTTGAGAGGGCTTTTGCGAGGATACACGGGCCTTAGGGGATGCCTCGGGATCGTCACGAACATGGCCATAAAAACCCTTCCTTTTCAGCCGGAACGACTTGAACCTACAGGTATTTCTCCAAACACCGGACTGGCACTTCCAGAGAAGCGCGTGAAATGGATTAACTACCAGGTGCCGAGCAAGGAAGCACAGGTCAAGGCGATGTACGAGATAGGGAAAGCAGAGATTGCAGGGGCAGTAACAAAGGTCCCCCTCTTCTGGCGTGCAATTGCCAAAGCAGAATCCAAAGAGGAATTCTGGCAGATATGGGGGAAGGAGAATGAAGATACAATTAAAAACTTCCATATCGTCCGTGTATTACTCATAGGATTTACCTCTGAAGAACAGATGCAATATGATGAAAATGTGTTGAATGATATCATGAAAGAAGTCGGTGGCGTACCACGACCAACAAGACCATTGGATGAATCCTGGATTAAGAATTCGGATTCTGCAGGGATGTGGGTGATGTGCGGGTCATACATGTCCGTTGATTATGTCATCGAGACACTTTCTCAGGCAACGCAACACGGAGAACACTATGCGGACCTGAAGAGGAAATATACGCCGCCTCTGATGCCGGACTATGGTGACCCGGGCTGGTTCCAGAGCTTCGAGCTGGGCCACCAGGGTTATTCTGAATTCCTTATATACTGGGATCAGGATGAGGATACGACAGGTGTCGACCAGTACTATGTGGAGACATCGAAGATGAATATACGGGAACGCTTCTATACGTCCCTTCTTGGGCCTCATCAACCACTCTACTTAACAGGGCCTATGTACGGGCCGAACTATCATGAGTGGCTCTTGAAGGTAAAAGATGAATTCGATCCACTCTGGGTTTGTCACCCGCCAGTACCCTTGGCCCATGACGAGTTTGTAGAGCGTGCGGCATGGATGAAGCCGATAAAGGACTGGAAAACACCGGACAAATTCCCCATGCCCGAGTGGAAATAGTCAAGGGAGAACCGGGCAGACTGGTTGTGCAAACCGCTGCCCAGTCGCCCATGCTGAACCCTCTGGTGATGAGAGGCTTATCTCCTTTACAAAAACCTGATGGTGTATCTCATGGGTAGAGGACATTGTTCGCTATGCTGAAAATCGAACAGCACGGATGCCAAAAAAAATCTTGATATACATCATAACTTATAGTATAAATTAAGGAGTTACGGTACTCTGAATGATTCGCGATAGTGAACATATGTGATGAAATTTGAGAAGAAAGAACTTAAAAAGGAGGTGATTTCGTACAAGATTGATGTGAGTATGGTAGGGAAGCTCGCCATGTTTGGCGACAGAATTATGAGGAGCAAGGCGAATGAGGTAGAAAAGGAATTTGTCAAGAACCTCCAGGAGAAGCTGAAAAGCGTCTGATCGAACAGGCCTTGAGCGCCGGAAAACAAAAGCTATGTCATCCCGGTTGGGTATATTCAGAGGGCACGGGATTAGGTTTTGGAGGGAGCGAGGAAGTTTAGGAAGATCATTTCAAACAAGGAGGTATGATTATGGGTACAAAAACGATCGGTGTTTTGGGTGCAGGGGTTATGGGAAATGGTATCGCTCAGGTAGCGGCACAGGCTGGTTACAACGTTGTAATGAGAGATATCGAGGACAGGTTTGTCGAGGGCGGCCTTAGGAATATCGACAAGTTCCTGGCCAAGAGCGTAGAGAAAGGAAAGATGACCGCTGAGCAGAAGAGCGGGATCATGGGCAGGATTAAGGGAACAACCAAGATGGAAGACCTGAAAGACGTAGACTTCGTAGTTGAGGTTGTCATCGAAGTTATGGACGTAAAGAAAAAGGTTTTTGCTGAACTGGATGAGCTTTGCAGGCCGGAGGTAATCCTTGCTTCCAACACCTCTTCTATGTCCATCACCGAGATCGCAACGGCAGTGAAGAGGCAGGATAAGGTTGTAGGCATGCACTTCTTCAACCCTGTGCCACTTATGAGACTGGTAGAAATTGTGAGAGGCTATAAGACCAGCGACGAAACAGTTGCCACAACAGCAGAACTGACGAAGACGCTGGGTAAGGAGTCAGTTGAGGTAAAGATGGATGTACCGGCATTTATCGTCAACCGGCTTATGATACCTCACTTCATTGAAGCAATGAAGCTTCTTGAGCAGGGTGTGGCAACAAAGGAAGATATCGACAAGGCCGCGAAGCTCGGTCTTAATTACCCGATGGG
>CAIJOT010000157.1 GCA_903822335.1 uncultured delta proteobacterium | reverse complement strand
TGCTAAGCGTTTCGAAACCTTCTTCCACACCAGCAGGAAAAGGTGGCAGGCCAAGGTCAAGGGTGACAACAGCAGGCTGCTCTTTATTGATCACACGCATGGTGCTTTGCCGGTCTTCAGCCAGAAATACTTCGTAATCCTGGGCAAGGGCCCATTTCATCTGAGTACGAAGGTCTTCATCATCATCAACAATCAGTAGTTTTGGCAATTTGGGTTCACTCATGATACCTCCGGTTTTGAATATGTGATTGGTTGAGTGGTTGAGTGGGTGAATAGTTGAGTGGTTGATGAGATTCGTTGATGGGTTGATTAGTTTATTTTTTGATAGGTTATCAACGATTCAACCAATAAACCATTCAACGGTTTTTCTTGACCCTTGGTTATTAGTTAACCAATTAAACCAATCCAACCAATTCAACGGTTTTCTCAACCAATTAAACCAATTAAACCAATCCAACCAATTAAACGGTTTTTTCTTGACCATTCAACGGTTTATTTAGTTATAGGCAGCAGCACCCTGAAGATACTCCCCTTCCCTTCCTCGCTCTCGACTTCAATCTTACCCTTGTGCGCTTCTATAATCATCTTGCTGTGGTATAGACCTATGCCCATTCCCTGTTTCTTTGTTGTCTTAAAAGGATGGAAGAGGGATGTTTCTATAAACTCCTTTGTCATCCCACACCCATTATCCCGAACAGAAAATTCAATCCAGCCTTCCCTTTGTCTTGTAGCCACTGTAACTTCGCCGGCATTGCCAATTGCTTCATAGGCGTTCAGGATGAGGTTAATAATAACCTTCTGCATCTGCTCTGCATCAACAGCAATACCAGGCAAAGGTTCAAGTTCCTTAATGATATTTATTTTAATAGATCCATCGAGACCTGTAAGGACAGTATTTATCAAGTCATTTAAGTTGCTTTCAGCATACGACAATTCGAGTTTCTGGCTCAGAGATGAGAGACGGCTGCACATGGTATTTATCTTTGATAGACTTTGTGAGATTGTACGGACGGCATCATTACGAAACTCAGGGTTTTCAAAGTGGACCGGCAGGTTCTGCATGGTCAATGAAAGTTTGGAAGCAAGGTTTTTAAGGTCATGGACAAAAAAAGCAGACATCGTTTGAAAGGCTTCCATTTCTTTTGCCTGGCGCAGGTGCTCAGAAAGCATGAGGTTGAGGAGGCTTGCGGCTGCCTGGTCAGTAATTGTCTTTAATAAATCAAAATCCTCAATCGTAAAAGGATCTCCGCCAACCCTGTCACTCAGTGTCATTATTCCAAGAGATTTTCCTCCAGCAATGAGAGGAAGACAGGAGCGTATCTTTGATGTCTGAAAGAAATCCTGAGGCAGCTTATCCGTGAACACATTAAGATTATCTCCCATATAATCAAAATCAACAGGCAGTTTTTCCCGGGATATGACCTTGACAAGTTCTATGATATTCTCTTCCATTGATTCAATATCCTTAACCTGTCCTTCAGAGAAGACCGTAGACCCGCATAATTCGGCATGGCTTTGCGATTCTTCTACCACCCATATCGTAACAGAAAGCACATCAAGGGTTTTGGAAACCATCTTCGTTACCGCATTGCACAAATCCTTTATTTCTGTCATAGAGGTTGTGCTCTCGGTAAATCTTGACCACTCTGCGCGATAGTCGTAAAGGGGCCGCTTGAAATGGCGGCTGATGAAACGCTTCAAACGCCTCCTCAATCGATCAGAAAGGAGAAGGATAGATAAGCACAGAAGCGCCAGGAAGATAAGAAAAGCAGTATACGGGATATCACGGATACTCTGAAGATAGGTGGCAACCTTTGCCATAATACCCACAGCTATGAAGTAAATCCCCACGAATACAACGGTGAAGGAATTGTAAAGAAAGGACTGGGAGAGGTAAAAATCCACACCTATCAAGCGTGAACGATTAAGGGATCCGGATATCAATGCGTTGGCTACAATGAGTGCGCCCACATCAATTAACCATAGTGAAATATTAAGGGAACGGAAAAGCAGAGCCTGGCTGTCAGCGTATATACGTGCTCCAAAAAGACTACCGAGACCGATAATCATAAACTTTATCTGCCACCTCATACGACCTGTGGATGTCCGTAGCGTTCTCTCCAGGTTCATCAGGATGATAACAGCGAATATCAGGAGCAAGAGGTAGAAGAGGTACCCTGACCATCCGAGGGGTAATAAAAAGATTGTAGCCGTTTTCCAGATGAGTACGTCTGAGAAAAACTTACTTCCAAAGAACGCTACCAGGGAGAAAGGAAGGACAAACGCTGAAAGGATGATCCACTTCCACCCCGAAAGAAACTCTCTGTAATTTACCCGTGCAAAGCTCAGGCTGAAGATCAACCATATCCCTGGTATAAGAGCTGTGGTAAACATCCTGAAACGGAGCCAGAACAATACATCTACTGGCGAGGCAGCATGAAAGATGAGGCCTGTAAATACAGACTCAACCGCCAGCACAACCATACCGATTGCAAAGCTCCGATACACGAATGTGCGCCGCCTGTCCCTTACCAGCACAAACACTGCAAGGGCAACACTGAAAAGTGCTGCTACATATGAAAGGATAGTTTCAAACATGGTTTCTGTGAATTCAGTTTATTAGTTTACTCGTGAATCGTTGAAGAGATTCGTTGATGGGTTGATTAGTTTATTTGTTGATAGGTTATCAACTATTCACCCACTCAACTACTCAACTGCTTTTCATTTCTTCGGAAGAACCAGACAATCAATCCCAACAACCCCAATGCAGGGATGTAGAACAGAAAACCTCCTGATTTGTGGAGAAAACCACCTGTCAGAAACCCTTCGTCAACATACATTGCAAGTAAGGTGAGAGTTACAATACGTATGCCATTCTTTATGATTGTAATAGGAAAAACTACCAGGAAAAGAATAACCTTCTTCCAGCCTGTCTGGAGAAAAAGATATCCTGCCAGAATACTGGTGATAAAAAGTGCCATACTTGAACGGATGCCACTGCATTGCTTTGCCACCTCTATGCTGATGCCTGGCAGCTGGAATATAAAACCATTCCTTGAAAATGGGATGCCCATCATCTTAAAGATCATATAGGTGGCTTCTGTAGAACCTACCTGTAAGGCATAGATGATGTTCTCCATGAGTACAGAAGGGATTGGAACCATGAAGACAAGGAACAAAATCGGGAAAGATGCAACCCGAAAAGCCTGAATACCATAGAAAAGAATAAAGGTGCCTGTCCAGAACACAAGGGCTGAGAAGGTCATAAGTGATGAATAGTCATTCTGATTCAGTTTCACCCCTATGGTGCGACCGATTACATAGAAGACAATCCCCGCAACAATAACCCCTGAACCGATTTGAACAGAATAGTCTATCTTCGCAAAGATCTCTCTTCTCTTCACATAAAAGAGGTATCCGCTTACGAGAGGGATAAGCATGATATGG
Organism: uncultured delta proteobacterium; assembly: GCA_903822335.1. Classification (GTDB taxonomy): domain Bacteria; phylum Desulfobacterota; class Syntrophorhabdia; order Syntrophorhabdales; family Syntrophorhabdaceae; genus CAIJOT01. Next base: position 38 of record CAIJOT010000157.1, on the reverse strand, counting down.
TCATAATAGTCACTGCCGGCAGCGGAACGAAAAAGCTC
>CAIJOT010000156.1 GCA_903822335.1 uncultured delta proteobacterium | reverse complement strand
AAGTGCAACGAATGTTTCACGAAAGCGAACACCACTGCCTGCTATCTTTGACCATTTGAAGGCACATAGGGTGGCAGAAACAAAAATGAATATTAATGGGAGCAATACAAACCTGTAGTCTGCCTTTTTAAAGGTCATCAGGATTGCCTGAAATTTTATGTCTTTCAGGGAAAGGTATAGCAGCAGGATACTTATGATGAATCCAGCTATTGTGATAATCTTACTTTTTTTCATTTACCCCTTCGTATAATTCGCACAATATATGCCGAAACAAACCAATATAAGCCCCAATGTTAACCCAATTGTCAACTGTTCTTTCAGGAATAGAATACCGGAAAAAACACCAAAGATAGGTGTAAGGAAGGTAAAAACAGAAAGTTTTCCCACTGGATAGATATGTATTAATTTAAACCACATAAGATAAGAGACAAAGGCGACAATGAAAGACTGATATATCACAGATCCGATAACGATGGGGTTGATGTCTCTTATCCATACATCTTCGAGTACGTATGCGCATACAAATATTACGGGTATTGAGAATACAAGCTGATAGAGAAATGTATTGATAGGGTGAACCTTGTGAGCTAAATATTTCTTTATGTAAAGGGTTGTGGCTCCCCAGAATATTGCCGCCATGATTTCAAGCATGTCACCAAGCAACATCAATCTGTTATATGCGGAAGGTTTTCCTTTGAATACGAGGTAAATCCCGAAAAAGGCAAGTATCAAACCTATAGTCTTTATTATGTTGAGCCTTTCCTTAAGGAGTATATGGGCTCCTATTGCCACCACAAAAGGTGAAAGGTAAACAAATATCACTGACCTTGCAGCATCGGTATATAACATTCCAAGATAGAGAAAGATAAATTCTAACCCGAAAAGCAGCCCTACAATAAATCCGTGAAGTAATGTTATGCCTTTATGGAAGAGGGGTTGTTTGATGCTGATGCAATAGATTATACCAAGGATTGATGCAATAGATGAGCGGAGAAGGGCGGTAAATATGGGTGAAAGTCCAGCGTTCGAAAACTTTATTGCAGGGTAGTTTAATCCCCACAGTAAGGTAAGCATCAGGATTGTAGCAGCGCCTTTCAAGTCTATATGGTCTTTTGTCAAAGGCTCTCCATAGCCATTTTTCCTTGACAACCTTATACCTTTTTTGTTCTATTAAATCAACGGAAGACAGGGGGCGAGCATTATAGCCCCCCGAATCTTTATATAGGGGTATTAAATGAAAAGGGTTGGAATTATTGGGACTGGTTCATACCTACCTGAAAGGGTGCTGACCAATGTTGATATTGAAAAGTTTCTCGATACATCCGATGAATGGATATACACAAGAACGGGTATCAAAGAAAGAAGGATTGCTGAAAAAGATGCTGCAACCTCCGATTTGTGTAAGGTAGCCTGTGAGAGGGCCATGGAGATGGCCGGGGTGAAGCCCGATGATATTGACCTCCTTATCCTTGCAACGATAACACCTGATACACATTGCCCGGCAGGCGCAAACTGGCTTGAGGCAAAATTGAAATGTGGTAATGCGGTATCGTTTGATATAACTGCTGCATGTTCTGGTTTTATTTTTGCTTTGCATGTGGCAGACAAACTGATAAAGACAGGTTCGAATAAGATGGCGCTTGTTGTGGCAGGCGAAATCATGAGCAGGGTGGTGAACTGGCAGGAGAGGGAAAGCTGCATTCTCTGGGGTGATGGAGCAGGCGCAGCGGTAATTACGGAAACGAACGATGGGGCGGAGATTCTCTCTACACACATTCATACCGATGGGAAAAACGGGGATACACTCCTTATGCCAGGCGGTGGATCGAAAACAACCCCCATATCATATGAGAGCGTTGAAAAGGGGCTCCATTTTTTGAGAATGATAGAAGCAAATAAATCTTTCAAAGTAGCGGTGAACAGATTTGCAGAGGCCTGTGAAGAGGCGGTATCCGCCAATGGATATACTATCGAGGATGTGAACGTGATAATACCGCATCAGGCGAATTTAAGAATAATTCATGGCATGGCAAAAAGGCTGAAGATTCCCATGGATAAGGTATACATGACCATTGAAAAGTATGGTAATATATCTTCTGCTACAGTGCCGATAGCACTTGATGAAGCCGTGAGAGGCGGAACGATAAGTAAAGATAGCCTTGTTCTTTT
>CAIJOT010000155.1 GCA_903822335.1 uncultured delta proteobacterium | reverse complement strand
TCTCCTCGATACTCACCCCGCAGATAACCCGTGTCTCCCCCATCTCCACGAGGACAGAGCCTTCAGGGTATTTGAGGAAGTGCTTGTCTATCTTGAGTTCCCGAATCTTGTCGTTTGGTCTATCGTTCTTGCGCATGGGGGGTATCCTTTTTGAAATATTTCTGCATAGAAGCATGTAGTTTGTCAAATGTTTCGTTCACTTTTTCTTTTGTGCATTCAATCCTTAAAAAAATACCAGGCATATCAATGCCCAATAAAGGGAATAAAGGGAGTTCCTTAACGTTTTTGTTGAAAGATGAAGCAACCAGCATTGCAAACTCCTTTGACTTACCCGCATGGACGGCAGGCACTTCGTCAATGGCAAGGATGTTGCCCCTTCCTCTTTGAGCATTCGTTACCGCTATAAGTACATTGTGAGACTCCCTGATACTGAAATCCATGGCCAGAAGAAGTGTGCCTTTTCCCCTGTTGATTTTATTCACATTCTCGACATGCCTTTCCAGATCATTCGTTCCCTCATAGGTAATTATACTGTAGCCTTTGCTGTTGAAATATTTTCTCAACATGCTCCATGCAGCAGGGTCCTTTTCCCCGAAACGGTAGAGTACAATGTGCTCCTCAGCATGGGAATAAAAAAAGGGCAGGAGTAGCAGAAGAATAATGATAAAACGTCTCATCCGAGGCTTCCTATTGCCTGCCCCCTCACCTCTTTTCTTGTCCTTTCGCTAAGTCTTATGACATCATCGAGGGCGCAGTCATCTTTCTTGTATATATGGGTGTTGCTGCTTATATTGCCCACCTTTATGCCTTCTTTGCCAGAATTCACAAAATCAAGGGCCATATCCCTGAGAATGTTCGCATCCCTGCTGGTCACAATGTATTCAGAAGACAGAACTGCGTAACTATTTCCATTAAAGCTTATTGCGACCCCTCCTTTGCTTTTTACAAGGGTAAGGGCGTTCACATCGGTTATACTATCGCCAACATACATGATATCTTGCATGGGGGCGTGATCTTTTTTCACAATATCCAGTATCGCTTCTGCTTTCCCTTCTCCACCAATCGGTTCTACATCCTTCATCCATGCATACACAGGAAGGGATGGCAATGTCGTATCAAAAAAGCCCTTCAGTATCCCTATCGAATATTGTGAATTGGGAGATAGATTGCCCTGCTCATCCCAGGAGATGGAGGGTAGTGTGAGAAACTTATCATGATAGGTTATGACTATCTCTTTTTCTTTTTCCCCCATCACATACCCGTCAAAGGACACCTTCGTAGAGAAAATATTGTCCATATCCAGGTCCACATATTGTGAAATTTCTTTTATGTAGTGCACATAACTTGTGCTCACCATATAGACCTTCATAGATTTTCTTATAACCTGTAAAGCTTCCCTGACCCCGTTCATGACCGTTATATGTTTTTTTGAAAATTCACGCACATCCCTGTCCGTAACATTCACAGCCTTTAAAAAAGGCAGTATATATTTTAAGGTGCTTCCATACTTATACCCCTGAATCTTTTCAATATCACCAAGATAATCATCATATTTACTCAGTAAACTGAAAAGCCTTCCCCCTTCTTTCAAGAAGGCCTCTGCTATTTCATAGGCATTGTCATTTTTCGACACAGGTCCTTCACAGTCCGTAATGTATATCTTCTGTTTCACCCTTTAACCTCCTCAGTGATATCAACCCCGTCTGCAGCAAGCTTACCTTTATAGTACACCCTTTTACCTTGAATCTGTATCACACCTTTCGATATCAAAGAAAGGGTATGGATAATCAGAGGTATTTCAATGGCAAACTCCCTCTCCCTCATGATGGAAAACAACGTATCCTTTGCAGCCATGTCCCCATTACGGGCATTATTATAGAGCTCGTCAATCCCATCACCCTGAAGTGAGAGTTTTGCATAACTGACCGGAGCACCCTCATCGAGGGAAGCATCTACCATATGTATCATTGCTCCGAATGTCTTTTCTCCATCTTCAATTGTGTTCCTTATCACATCTTCCCACTTGCCTTTATACGCATTAGGCAATGATGGGTGAAGGTTGAGGACTGGATACGGTTCAAAGAGGACATGGGAAAGGATAAGCATATACCCTGCAAGAAAGACAATGTCAAAATTGTATTTCTCTATCTTCACTTTCACTTTTCCATCAAAGAGTGCTCTTCCTTCACGAATTGTAAGGCCCTGTTCCTCTAAGAATTTTTTTGAGCTTATAAGTTCAACAGGAATACCCTTCTTTTCTGCAAAGGTTATAATCTCATCAGAGATGGGCGATTCATACCTTTCCCTGTTCATAAAAAGGAGTGTTATTTCTCCCTGAATAACCTTTCTTTCAATAGCATCACTCACATCTTTTAATATTGTGAATGCCTCTTTATCCCTTCCTGTAGTAAACCAGCATATCTTCATAAAAAGAGCTCCCCTTATCCTGCTTTTTCTGCTTTCTGTCTACTGCTTACTTCTTAATGCTTTCTGTCTTCTTTCTACTGCCTTTCCCTTGTTTCCCTATCCCCCTATCCATAAGCGCCTCCATCTCGTCTTTCGTGGGATAGGCATCCCTTCCGTAGCCTTTTGTACTTATGGAAGCAGCCGTTGTCGCTCCCTGTAGGGCCATTGCTGGGTCAATACCCCTCATGTAAAGCCCTAAAAATACCCCGTTCAGCACGTCCCCTGCACCTGTGTTATCAATGACTTCTACCTTCTCTGGCTTTGAAGAACAGGTATTTTCTTTTGTAAACAGGGAGGCGCCTCGTTTCCCTTTTTTCACGACCACCATATTGACCATATCTAATGCCTTTTTCACTGCTTTTTTCATCTTTGTCTTGAAGAGTATTTCAATCTCTTTTTCTGATATAAAAAGTATCTCCATCCCATCGAGCAATGGATAAATTTTACTGCCCATCTTTGCATAGATCTCACCCGGGTCTATGCTAAACGATGCTTTCCCGAAAAGCAATTCCTTTATGTGCTTCTGAACTTCGAGGGATTCCTCTGTGACTAAAGAGCTCATATGAACCCATTTCGCCTGAGAAATATAGGGTATATCAATATCCTCCTCTTCTATATCGCTGTTACTATTGGGGAAAACAATGATCGAGCGGTCTTTATTCTCTGCATTGATTATGTATGCCATGCCGGTTCTGCCTTTCCTGACAATCCTGCTCCCATCTTCATAGAGGAGTTGTTTCAGATAGAAATCCCCTTCCCGGTCTTCTCCGAGTATGCCCATTACACCTGCCTCATAACCCATAAGGGAAAGGACATGGCATGTATTTGAGGCAGAGCCTCCGGGGCTGACCTTTCGTAATGTTCCGAATCTATTCAGTTTTTCCCTTAAACTAAAGAGTGAATCCTCTTTGCCTACTACTTCTTTTCCTTCCTCTATAGTTAAACCTGCTATCTTGATAAAACTGATGTCTTCAGTTTCATAGATAAAATCAAGGTTTAGTGCGCCAATACCGATAACGTCCATGTTATAAAACCGGTGAAAGGTGAAAGGAGAAAGGTGAAAGGAGAAGAATCATAGAAACTTTAACAGCAATAGTATCTACGGTGTGGCAAGGCGAGGGCGAACTATAGGCCTTTTTTAACCTGCAACACGTAACCCGTAACCTGCAACAGATTTTATTATCTTTTTTCAAGTATATACCTTTCCAGATTCACAGCGGCTAATGCGCCATCCCCCACAGCCGTGGAAATCTGCCTGAGAGTCTTTTTTCTCGCATCCCCTGCGATGAATAAACCTTCTGTTTTTGTGCCAAGGTTCTCGTCAGTGAGGACAAACCCGGCATCATCCCTGTCCGCAAAACATCCGAGAAAAGAGGTATTGGGCCTTGAACCCACATACACAAAGACCCCGCTGACCTCTACCTTTGAGTGTTCCCCTGTTTTTGTATCTTCAACAAGAATATACTCAACCTGGCCTTTACCCCCGATCTCAACAGGTTTCTTATTCCATAAAAATTCCATTTTACTATTCCTGAATGCTCTATCCTGAAGTATCTTCTGAGCCCTCAAGGCATCCCTTCTATGGACAACATAGACCTTCCTCACGATATTCGCTAAGGATAAACCTTCTTCTATGGCAGCATCACCACCACCTATAACTGCTACATCCAGATTTTTAAAAAATGAACCATCACAGGTTGCACAGTATGAAATACCCATTCCCAGAAACTCACTCTCACCCGGTATGTTCATTTTCGCTGGTTCTGTCCCTGTTGTCACTATCACCCCGATAGATTCAAAGGATGATTCTGTGGTCTTGATTAAAAACCTTCCCTCTTCAAAGGATACCCCCTCTACTTCTGAAAATTCCTTTATCGCAAGTCCAAGCCCTTTCGCATGGGCAGTGAATCTATTCATCAACTCTCTACCTGATATGCCCTCTGGAAATCCAGGATAATTTTCTATGTGTTCTGTATTGACCGGGGTTCCGCCTGAGACCATCTTTTCGAGGAGCAGCGTGTCTATCCCTGCCCTCATGAGGTATATACCTGCGGTAAGCCCTGCAGGACCACCACCTATAATAATCGCCTCATGAAATTCTGACACATTGCCTCCGTTTTTTTATTTCGGATTTCGGAATGCGGATTTCGGAATTAAACCCGTAACCCGAAAACCAGGAACTTGCAACTCATACTATTTCATTGTAAGCAATCCATCCATAATATTCAAATAAATTTTATTCTTCTCTGCCTGCTCTCTCCTCACCGCTACTTACTGCCCGGCACTTTTTTTTGCAATTTTTGCACATAAGGTTGGCATTGTATGGCTCGTAAAATCTTTCAGGGTATGTATAAAAGAGATACTCCCATTGCACAATGGTCAGTATTGATAAAAAGAGCATAGAATACGTCCAGAAGGAGGGTATGAAGATAAGGGGGGAAAAAGCCATTAAATATCCCCAGTTATTAATCCTGCATGTGTTACAGCACTTATTTTTGATGAGCCATTTGAAGGGACACCAGATGGATATACAAAACTGGTCCATAAAAATAAAAAAGATCACGATGATGAAGAGCGCCATCTTGTTGAGAATGTTGAGATAGTAAAGTAAACCCATCACAAGTACCAAAATTGTCCAGTATACTGCAGTACGAATGGCTCCGGTGTTTATCTTCCTGATGTAATCTTTTAATTTTTCCTGTTTTGAGGGACTATCATTGCCTGCCCGGGAATAATTTCTTTTAAATATCTTTCCTAAGGAAATTTTTGAGTTAAATTGTGGGATAAACCGTTTCATCAATATTAACACTGCGATACACCACAGCACATGGAAGACCCTGAAGAAGGACAGCTTGAAAGTAAATAGCGCGACGAGAGATTCAGGATAAAAGAGGGCACATATAAGCGATGCAAGTAGTACTGCCCCCTCCAGCAATAGTTTTTTATATCCCTTTTTATCACCCATACATATGCCTTGTGGATATGCCCGAAATGCCTTTATGTAATATTTGATACAAGGCAATTATAAACAATTCGCTGCTAAATTGCACATATTTGTTCTCATCCGCTACACATGATACGCACGAGAGGGATACTTACCATCTGTCATGCCCTTATCTTGTAAAAATTGCAATGGAGTGTGTGTCAAAAAGTATAGCACATCGAGCAAAAGGTATACATGGAACCTTAAAAAATAATTTGTATTTATGAATTCAAAGGGTTAGAATTCTGCAAACGTTCAATGAATGAGGGGGCTTAATCGGGATAATGACTCACCTGGACCGACAAAAGACGATTCTCGACCTTCTGAAAGATTTTTCAGGAACTAAGCCGCTCAAGGAGCTTTTCTGGGCGGAGTTGAACTACGAGCGGGTCAATCAGCCTCTTTCCCGTAGGGACTGGACTGAGAATCTCTCGCGGATACTTGCAGATGATCCGCTTCTCTTCGCAGGCGGAGGGCATGAAGATGCATTTCATGTGATATATTCCCGGCTTACCTCGGATAAACTTCTCATCGGATATGAACGTCCAATCGTACTAAAACTTTTACGTGAACACCCCTATGCCCTCTTCATCTTTTCCAATAAGGAACAGGATAACTGGCACTTCATTAATGTGAAATATGATGTGGAGGAGAAAAAACGCCGAATCTTCAGACGCATCACTATAAGCCCTGAAGAGCGTCTCCGTACCGCATCGGAAAGAATTGCCCTTCTTGACCTTGCATCTGTCAGCGCCGACCTGTTCGGTCTCTCACCCCTCGCAATTCAGAGCCGCCACGATGAGGCCTTTGATGTTGAAGCTGTCACAAAACAGTTCTTCGGTGAATATCAGGCTATATTCAACATTCTGCAGCGAGACCTCGAGAAACAGACGCGCAATAAACATTGGGCTCATGACTATGCCCTGCAATTCCTTAACCGGTGCATGTTTCTCTACTTTATCCAGCGGAAGGGCTGGCTTGGTGGAGACAGGGAATTCCTGCGAACCTTCTGGGAGACCTACAAAGAATCCTCACAACCATTTGATTCTTTTGTGGACAAATGGTTGAAAGTGCTTTTCTTTGAGGCATTTAACAGGAAATTTCACGGAGGCCACAGACAATTTCCGGATACAATCAAAAACATACTCCAGCTTGCGCCATATCTCAACGGCGGACTATTCAGCGAAAATGATCTCGATAAACAGCGTGGATTCGTCATTTCCGATAGCCGTTTCAAGCAGATATTTACCTTCCTCGAACAATATAACTTCACCATTGCCGAAGACAGCCCCCTTGACCAGGAAGTTGCCGTTGACCCGGAAATGATCGGGAAGGTGTATGAAAGCCTTGTAAACGTGTCCGAAGAAACCTCTGAGCGGGGAGATGCGGGTATCTTCTATACACCGCGCATCGAGATAACCCTCATGTGCAGACTTGCCCTCGTGGATTACCTTGCTAACCACCTTGGGAAGGAATACAAAAGCCTTATTTATGAACTTGTCTTTGCCTTTGAACCAGATGAGAAATTAACAGCGGATAAAAAATGTGCAGAAGCAAAACTCTGGGAACAACTATACAAACTTCTCAAAGAAATCACCGTTCTTGACCCTGCCTGTGGCTCCGGTTCATTTCTTGTAGGAATGCTATATATCCTGTATGACCTTATAAACAGGGCAAACCGGAATCTCAGGAAACATGAAAATTCTTATGACCTCAAGAAGCGGATTATAGGGGAATCTCTCTATGGGGTTGATGTTATGGACTGGGCTTGCCATGTAGCGGAGCTGAGGCTCTGGCTTGCCCTGATTGCCGATGCTGAATTTGATCCACATGATCTCCATATCCAAAATGAGCCGCTTCTACCACACTTCTCTTTTAAAATTCGATGCGGCGACAGTCTGGTTCAGGAAGTAGGCGGCATAAACCTCTATCATGTTCGTAGTTCCAAACTCATCCCGCCCCAGCTTAAAAGTCGTATTACACATTTGAAGACGGAGAAACTGAAATTCTACAACAATGATCCCGATTGTCGGTTCAAAACCGTGGAAGCGCTAAATCACGAAGAACTTCGTCTCTTTCAGGACATGCTTGACTTAAGAGAACAAAAACTTCAGGAGCAGATCAAAGACCTCCGCAGGAAAACAGAAGGACAGCACAATGTGATGCTTGACGGTACCGTTGTGCAGAAGCTTACTCAGATGGGGTTGGAGGTTGTTGCCTGGCAACGGGAAAAGGATGTTTTTGCCCGCGAACTGGACCAGGTCAATCAATCCAGGTCGGTTCTCAAGACTATTAAAGGCGTGCCGTTTGTATGGGACATCGCCTTTGTTGAGATATTCGAGAGCGACAAGGAAGGGTTTGATATCGTTGTCGGTAATCCGCCCTATGTGAGGCAGGAACAAATCGCTGACCCTTGTTTACCTCGCGAAGAAGTAACAACCGAAAACAAAAAGGTCTACAAAGGCAAATTGGCCCGGTCAATCTATCAGGCATTTCCCCGTTTCTTCGGCTACGACCCGGGGACTGTATCGGCCTCCCACAAAATCAACGCAAAGAGCGACCTTTATATCTATTTCTATTTTCATGGTCTGTCGCTCCTGAATCCGAAGGGTTCTTTTTGTTTCATTACCTCCAATTCATGGCTTGATGTGGGTTACGGGAAAGACTTGCAGGAGTTCCTTTTAAAACATGCTCATGTGAAACTGGTACTCGACAATCAGGTTAAGCGTTCCTTTGCTTCTGCCGATGTAAATACAATTATTGCGCTTTTCTCTGCGCCTGATGACAAAAGGGTGTGGGCGGTGGATAAAATGGCACGGTTTGTTATGTTTACCGTACCATTCGAGCATGTCCTGTCTCCGGTCATATTTGAAGAGATTGAAGAAACAGGGGAACGGTCACAGACGAAGGAGTACAGGCTCTTTCCGGTAAGACAGGAGGAGCTTTTAAAAGATGGATGTGAGCAGGAGGAGGAAGAGGGTTTAAAGTTTAAAGTTGAAAGTTTAAAGTTGAATGCAAAAGAGGAAACAGAAAAGGGGGGAACGAAGGGGAGATTTGAGGATTCCGGAATTGTGCGGGATAAAAAGTCCACAGGCATCCTTATCAAGTCGACAAAATACATCGGCAATAAATGGGGCGGCAAATATCTCCGTGCGCCAGATATCTATTGGACGATATTGGAAAAAGGCAAAGGGAAGCTCGTCCGGTTAGGAGATGTGGCAGAAGTACGGTTTGGTATTAAAACCGGCGCCAACGAGTTCTTCTACCTTGATGAAACTAAGATCAGGGAATGGGGTATTGAGGATGAGTTTTTAAAACAGGTCATTAAAAGCCCACGGGAATGCAAACGTATCCTCATTGACCCGAAGGATTTGAAATACAAAATCTTCATGTGCCACAAGGAGAAGAAGGATTTAAAAGGCACCGCCACGCTGGAATATATCAAATGGGGTGAGAGCCAAGGGTTCCATGTACGGCCAAGTTGCGCCGGTAGGGCACGGTGGTGGGATGTAGGGGAGAGAAAAACCCCAAGACTAAATTTTAATTACTTGGTGAGTTCGACGGCAAAAACGTTGTTTTCAGTAGACGGGTGTTATGCAAGTGACAATTTTCAGGAGATCCGTTCTGATAAAGAAATGGATTTGTCTGTATGCGCGGTTCTAAATTCTACTGTTTTTCAGCTATGGGTGAACATGGCTGGCCGGTCTAATTTTGGAGGTGGCTTACTAAAGATTCAAACATATGAAGTTGCAGACCTGATCTGTATTAACCCAGCAGTGATAAGATTTAGAGACATACAACTGCTCAACTCCACGTCATGGGACGTCCTTGCTCCATCGACTGACCGCAAGACCCTCGACTCTATCATCTTCGATGCTCTTGACCTCACCCAAGGCGAGCGGGATGCTGTCTATGAAGCCGTCATCAACCTCGTTGAATCCCGCCTGAAAAAAGCAGGAAGCGTGTAATGCATGGACCTTAAAAGGAATCAGATGAAAGATATGATTTTACTCAATAAATTTGGACGAGACCCTAAAAATTTGGTAGAATTATGTCAAATTAACTTGTATGGTATAAGATATGAAAACAATTGATGAGATCAAAACAATCCTTGCTCAACATAAAAAAGAATTGCGGCAGACACATAGAGTAAAAAAGATCGGCATCTTCGGTTTAGTTGTGAGAGAAGAGCAAAAGAGGGGAAGCGATATTGACCTGCTGGCAGAGTTTGAAGAGCCGGTAAGCCTCCTTGACATTGTGGGAACGGAAATATATCTGAGAAAGATTCTGAAAGCCAAAGTAGACCTCATACCCAAAGAAGATCTCCGCCCAGAGCTTAGAAAGAGAATTCTTGAAGAAACTGTTTACGTATGACCAGAGAAATTGACCTCTTTATTAAGGATATTCTCGATAATATGGACAATGCTGAAAAGTTCATAGGAGATATGACCTTTGAAGAATTCTCTGCGGATACGAAAACTGCTTATGCAGTCTCAAGATGTATAGAAATTAGGTATAATGCGTTTTTTTAGGGCTTTTATTTCCACAGAATCTCCTCAATGATCTTTCGTTTGAGGCTCTTTTTAGATCCCCTGTGGACCTTCACTAATGATTTCAGATATGCAAAACAACCATCAAGGGAATTTGTTGTATTGGGAATATTGAGATCAGGATGCTTCTGATAGGTAAATAAATAGGGAAGGTTTGTTCGTAGGCTTCGGTAGGCGAAAACGAAGCCTCCTGTGGGTATAATGCCATCTTCCCGTTACCTGGTCTATTGTTCTTTCTTTGAGAAATAATGACCATGTGTTGTACCAGGAATGAATGGCGCTGACAAAATCATCTTCATTGGTTTCGCAGAGAGTTTTGGTAAGCTTTTTCAACTCAATACCAGCCTCCAACTTAGGGTTGTTTGTCAGATAGCGGGTAACAATCTGCTTCTGATGAAAATGGCACATCTGGACGGGTATATCGCTAAAGATCTGTCGTACTCCCGTCTGCCATCAAGGACGATTGCCTTGATAGTATATCCCTTCTTCTTTAAGGCAACTCTTCCTTGCCGGTATACATCAACCGTTTCGTGTTCTATCTCCTGTACGTAAAGGTTTTTCTTCAGATGGGGTGATCGTATGACGAATATGCCAAAGCTTCTTTGAAAGAAGGTTACATCAGCAATAATCACTACTAATTGTGGGGTGTGTGTATATTCCTTTGTCGGTATATTGTGTATGCGATCTCGTATCCAGTCTTTGCCCTTCTTATATTTTTCTGATAGTTGGTGAATCGTTTGTCTCTGATATACGTATTCATTCCATATTATTTTCTCTATCTGTTTTCTGCGAGAATGATTCTGAAACTGTTTGCCACACTCCATGCACCTATATCGCAACTTATTCTTATACGAACCTTTCTTTTGTGTATGATTCTATCCACAACATGGACAGTTTTTTTACCCATTTTCCAGCCTCTTCTATTTTAGATAGTGTAGAATGTTGTCAGTATAGCATCTATAAGTGATTTTAGGCCCTAAAAAATCGTATTAAGCC
>CAIJOT010000154.1 GCA_903822335.1 uncultured delta proteobacterium | reverse complement strand
TCGGGATCAGGAACTGCCCTGATATCGGATTTCCTGCTTTCTGCTCTCATTAAATCTTTTTCTTTCATTCGCCTTCTCCTTCCCGCCCTTAGAGTCTAAACTATTGGGTGGAAAGTGTCTCATATATATTGGCACAGAGGGAATTACAGGGTGATTGGCTTGATCTATTCAACACGCCATCGCTTGATTTTCTTTTAGCGGAGGATGCCGATATACGTATATTAAAAAATCCCCCGGTCGATTGGCCCTTAAGACTTTTTACTTTAAAAAAACCCGTAATTATAGAGCTTTCATTAACTAGTGGCGACTTGGATCAAGCTGCTCTTTGTAATGACTATACTTTACAATCACAATTATTCCAAACAGCCATTCCTGCTTGTTTTGCTGTAAAGGCAGATGGTGTTTTAATATTCAATTGGGGAACCGACTTATTAAGTCCTCCTGCTTACGACAGTTGTTATTATTACACGATTTCAAATGCACCGATAAGGGATGTTTTACAGGGCGCCGCAATCGGGCTAAACGCTTTGGACTATCCAATGCCTCCGCTTCATTTTGTTACGATCGGTCAATTTTCAGGAAAGAAATATTTTCTTTTTGCCCCCTAATCCGGGTAAGTAGAGGGAACGCTCCTAAGAAAGTAAACATATCTTGCTTTCTCGCTTAATATTAGTTACTTACACCCTCTTTTCCTTAATCTTAAAAACTGTCATAAATAGTTAATTATTAGAAGTCGAAATGAAGATTTTTTGAGGCTTAACGCGAATCCAATAATGATGGACCATCTGGATGATTTGCCATTAGGGAGAGTTGTGAAAAACTGCTTGACATGGATCCATAATGCTGAGACAATCATTAATCTGACATATTTGGTTACACTACGATAATCTCTTGGAGGGCATCGTGAGGAATCAACGAATAAGGTTGCTGCTATTATTGGCTGTCAGCTTGACGTTACTCTTGCCTCTCCCTACATATGCAGACCCACCTGGAAATACAGTACCTCTCTCCCAGGGATGGAATTTTATCAGTCTCCGGAATCAGCCTCCGAATACAGCGATAGATGCCGTAATGAATGATGTATCACCTAACGTACTGATCGTCTGGGGGTATGACAACACAAATAAGGTGTGGAAGAAGTGGAAACCAGGAGGAACATCGAATACGCTCTCATCCATGGACATAGGGAACGGCTACTGGGTATACATGGTCAACCAGGCAGTAATTGATATGTCCCAATGGATACCTGTTTCGAGTTTTCTTCCGGCGAGCTTTTATCAGGGATGGAACCTTATCGGGTATAACGGCACAGACGGACTATCGGTCGCCGACGCGCTCCAGTCGGTTCACAGTCAATGGATAATCTGGAATTGGGCAGCCAGCACATGGTATGCAGACGCTCCTACGATCCCCAGTCTGCCGGCGACAATCGGCCCTTTGACAAATCTCTATCAGGGCAAGGCATACTGGGTAAAGATAAAGGAAACATATGCGCTTTCTTGCGGAACATGGGATTCGTCAGTGTGGAATAATAGCGTATGGTGTCCATAATATAGAAGGTGGCACCCCAAATAAGATGTCTTTTGAAATGGAGGGATAAACATGAGAGATTCCAAGAAAGCCTGTTCTACTATCATTTGGATTTTTGCCATTTTGATAATGCTATCATCAGGAACCGCAATTACTACATATGCTGATGTTTTTCTGCCAAACTCTTTCACACCAGGTACAACGATAAGCTCAAGCAAGGTCAATGAGAATTTTACAGTGCTTGCTCAATCTATGCCTGGAATGAAAGTTGCGATAGGAAGTGGCGGTGTTACTCTTTCCACTCAATGGCAAAATCTTGCAAGCCTGACGGTAACTCCTCCGATGGATGGCATTATCATATTGTTGGGAACCGCCCTTGTTACGATAACCCAGGGTAGTACAGCGGGGGGCAGTAGTTGGGGGTTTTCAGGTATGGCCTTATGTACGACTCAAACATCAGGTGGAGGTGGAGGCCCCTCTTGCACCGGTGGGTCTGGCTTGGTTAAATTTGATACACTGTCTACTGGCGCTGTCGCAAATAATGCGCCCAGGCTTCAGGTACCAACTACTATTATCGGTGGATCACCAGTTGTGAAAAATACTCCTGTTACCTATTATTTAACAGCCTCGACAGAATCAGGATCGGTGGGTTCCATTGTCATCAATACCAGTTCTTTGACTGCCATATTTTTTCCAGGAGGGTACCTGCCGTAATATATTGAGCGGATTGCGATCAACGGAGTGGCTGGATTTAGATTACAGTTGATTTTTAACGATCCAATGACAATTATGAGTAATGACACGAATTACCAAAGTTGATCGTCAGATGCTTATGAAGCGAATTATAATCATTACCGTTCAATGTCAACCATTAGCAGATGGCGGCCTTCCTCGGAAGGGTGTTTCTTGGGATGGAGTAGACATTTAACACCAGATAAGCACATACGGAAAGGAAGGGGGCATGTTCCCTTTCTTTTTTTAATACCTGTGCCTTTATTTCTCTGTTGCAAGACTTCTTGTGGTAATCGTGTACATGAAAATACTATCAATTCTGATGACTTGTAGGTGAAATTATAAAAAATTCACCTAATATCGTCTGTTAGAAAAAATTATACTTTTTTACAAAACGAGAGGATATCTAAGTTAGGGTATCTGCAAAAGTATTCGAAAAAAACCATTTAATCAATATACAACTCGAGGGTGACTTCATCTCCGTCGTCTATATGGAGCGACTGTTTCAGGTGCACTGGTGCCACGATTTCCAGCAACCTCTCATCATACTTTTCTACAAGGGGGAGTATCACCCCGCATTCATAGTTGTTGTTTATCACACCCCTGAAGACAAGGGCGTCACAAAAACCTTCTGCTTGGTGTACAAGCCTGTCTTTGCCGTTTTCTTTCAGTATTTTTTGAATATTGTCGCTGTCCAGGATAATGTTCAGGGTACCGGGGTATGGTGTAAACCTGAATGTATCCAAGATTTGCTTGTATACCCATGGTATTGAGAGAAAATCCTTTGACTCTCCAATCCCTTTTACTATTTTTCCTTTGATCTTCATTCCTTGGTGGTTTTGAACATTCTTATCTCGTCTTGTGAACCCCACCTTTTAAATAGCTTGGAGTCGATGGAGAAAAGGTCAAGCACCTTTCCGACGGTCTGGTTGATTATGTCTTCAAGTGTTTTCGGCATATGGTAAAAGGCCGGAACAGGAGGCATGATGATGCCGCCCATCCTTGTTACCCTCATCATCAACTCAAGATGCCCTTCGTGTAGAGGGGTTTCTCGTACGAGGAGTATAAGCCTCCTTCGTTCTTTAAGTGTCACATAAGCAGCTCTGACAAGGAGGTTAAAGTTATAGGAATTTGCAATGGCAGAAAGTGTCTTTATGGTACATGGCGCAACAACCATTCCGTCCACCTTGAATGAACCACTTGCAATAGCCGCGCCAATATCATCAATGTCATACACAACATTAGCCATGGACTCCAGGGTTTCTACAGTGCATTCTGTCTCAAGTTCCAGATTCTTGACCGCTGACTGGGTAATGACGAGGTGTGTTTCCACTCCTGCCTCACGGAGGGCTTTCAGCATTCTCATCCCGTATATTACTCCGGTTGCTCCGGATATACCAACAATGATCCTGCTCATCCACCACCTCCAACAGACCTGATGATCTTTTCAATGCTTTTGCGGTTGCCTTTCACAACTTTAGCCCTTTCTGCTATGGATTTACCCTGAATGGTTGCATTGATTCCTATTTTTGTAACACCATGACCTCCCTCTGCCTGCGGGTCTATGGGTTGTCCCTGGAGGTGTTTCATTATGATCACGTCTTCATCCGCCTGGCATCGGGTAATCAGCGCCCATTCTACATCTTTTAAATCTTCAGGGTCTACATCCTCGTCTATAATGACCACCTTTTTTATCATGGGAAAGGAGAGCAAGAAAAGTATCAGATTCCTTATTTTATGCCTTTCGATTGTTTTTACATTTACCACAAGGGATGACCCGAATGTCTTCTGTATGAAAGTAATCATTGCGATAAAGGGAAAGAGTTTTTTTGCATTTTCTTCAATGTGGGCGCGGCTCACAAAGGTAAGGTACATATCCGCTTCCAGACTGGTGGGAAGTAATGCATGGTATATCGGAGAATCTCTATGGGATAACCTTTCAACAACAATGGTCGGTGTTTCTTTTAGGGTTAGGTAATAACCGCTTATTTCTCCTAAAGGGCCATCCTGTTTACCCTTACGGGGGTCAATATACCCTTCCAGATAGTATTCTCCACCTGCCGGAACATCTATTGCAGAATCAAAGGAAGATATTACCTCCACACCTTTTCCCTTCAGGCCACCAGCGACTTCGAGTTTATCTGTCTCTGGCGTAACCTTGAGCGCCATGGAGATGAAAATAACCGGATCAACACCGATTATAATGCTGATGGGCATCCTCTCCTGCTTCGCCCTGTATTTTTCATATATATTTGTCAATGGTGGATTGAGTAGAGCAACCCCCATATGATTTTTCCCCCTGTATTCCATCCTGTGTATACCCCTGCCAACTATGCCTGATTCCGGGTCGAGGGATGCAACAATACCTGTAGTGATATAGGGTGCTGAATCCTTTTCATAGTGTTTCAATATGGGGAGAAAATCTATGAGGTTCTTCCCTTGCATACCAATGCTCTTGAGTTTTCTCTCGCTGGAATAAACCTTTTTTTCAACCTTCTTTATGCCTTTAAGGAAAAACTCATAGGGGTTGTCTACGCCTCCGAAGATTTTTCTAAAAACATCGTGGGAGGGAACAAGGTTCGCAACAAGTTTGCAACTGTAACCGTCCACCTTTTCAAAAAGCAACAACTTCCTCGCATCCGAAAGTTTTTCTATCAGTTCAGGAATATCTTCCCTGAAAACCTTCTCCTTTATTGCAAGGATCTGGTTTTCATTTTCCATCATACTGATATAAGCTTTCAGAGAATCAATCATATTACATTCCTTTTGGTATGATATCTATGAACTCTATCACCTTCATTGAGCATGGGGTAT
>CAIJOT010000153.1 GCA_903822335.1 uncultured delta proteobacterium | reverse complement strand
TTAATCAAAAGAATTCCTCGAAGCTCTGCTTCGGGGTAAGAATCCAGAATTCAGAATCCAGAAGTGGGATGAAAATATCTTCAAAAAAATTCTGACTTCTGACTACTGTATTCTGTATTCCAGATACCTCGCAGCTCTGCTGCGGGGTAATTTATTTAAGAGTATAGGATGTCCCCTTTTGAGTATGAAGGGGACGTTTACATAAGCTTTCATCTCCCTGGATTGGCAAAATTGTTGAATTTAATCTGAATGTGGATATTTCATACAAAGGCACACCCATGGTGTTTCCAGAAAAGCGACCCACAGAGGCTGAACTTTTTGATGTTGAGTACAGTATTTCAAAACTCTCCGGGTTTTTAATGAGAAAACGTGCAGACGGGCTGAAATCCTCCATGAAAGACGGACAATGCTTCGTGCATTTTCACTTCGAGCACTGATGGAGTTTAATCTTTTACAACTCCATCCATTTATGATAATGTAAATGACGTCATGGTCATATCCGTTGCAAATCAGAAAGGAGGTGTGGGAAAGACAACAACTGCTGTCAATTTAGCTGCTTCCATTGCCGTATCGGAACGAAAAACCCTCATCATTGATATAGATCCGCAGTGTAACACAACATCGGGTTTTGGTATCTCCTATAATGGACTCTATGCCCATATATACCATGTACTTATCGGCAGTAAACGCATAAAAGAGGTTATCAGAAAAACAGAGGTGCCATTTCTGGATATACTTCCCTCCCATCCCGACCTCATAGGGGCAGAGGTTGAACTTCTTGATATGGAGGAAAGGGAATTCACATTGAAGACGTATCTGGAAGAGCTCAAAGCTACATACGCATACATCATTATAGACTGCCCGCCTTCCCTTAGTTTACTTACCATAAACTCACTTGCGGCATCTGATTTTGTGGTTATACCATTACAGTGTGAGTATTACGCCCTTGAGGGGCTCGCATTACTTCTCAGGACGATTAATATCATCAAGAAAAAGCTGAACCCAAAGCTTGAAGTGCTTGGTATACTCCTCACCATGTTTGATAAACGGAATAATCTCTCTTTCAGGGTCTGGGAGGAGGTTAACAAATGTTTCAACAATGGTGTTTTTAAAACGGTGATACCGAGAAATGTGAAACTGAGTGAATCACCGAGCTATGGAAAACCTGCGTTACTTTATGATATAAGTTCAAAAGGAGCAGAGAGCTATCTTGAGCTTGCTTCAGAAATTTTGGAAAAGAGGGGTTAAATGCAAAAGAGGGATCCTTTAGGGAGAGGTTTATCTGCGATACTCAAGGATATTGAAGAGAGAGGGGCAAGCAGGCTCATCCCTTTGGACCAGATTATGCCAAGCTCGACCCAGCCACGGTTTGGGTTAAAAGAGGATACACTTATTGGGCTTGCTCAATCCATACAGGAAAAGGGGTTGCTTCAACCAATAATAGTAAAAAAGAACAACGGTGGGTATGAGATTATTGCAGGGGAGAGGAGATTTCGGGCGTCCATCATGGCAGGACTCAAAGAAGTACCGGCCATCATAAAGGATGTAAACGAGAAGGAGTCCCTTGAGATTGCATTAACCGAGAACCTTCAGAGGGAGGATTTAAACCCTGTCGAAATAGCAACGGTGTATGAAAGGTTTATAGAAGGGTTTGGTTATACCCATCAGGACCTTGCAAAGAAGCTCGGGGTGGACAGGAGTTCAGTCTCGAACTTTGTAAGGCTCCTCAAGCTTCCAGAATGGATAAAGGAGCTTATTATTGGAGGCAAATTGACCCAGGGCCATGCGAGGGTACTTGTTTCCCTTAAAAGCGAAAAGGAGCAAAAAAGATTTGTTGATAAGGTTTTAAAGGAGGGCGTTTCGGTAAGGGAATTAGAAAGGGAAGCGAAGAAAAAGACGATACATAAGAGCTCACCCTTTGTATACGCAGAAGAGACATTGAGGGAGACGTTGGGAACGAAAGTAAATATAACTTACCGGAAGAATAAGGGCAAGGTCATCATAGAATTTTATTCGAAAGAAGACCTCGAAAGAATAGTAGAATTAATTTCCGAACAAGAGCGATAAAAGGATTGCAAAAACGAATTTTTTTATGGTAAATTATGTGAAATAATTCTTTTGGTCACGAAGGAATAAAAGCAATGATTGATTTTAACTATACTATTCTCATCCAGTTTTTTAATTTTCTTATCCTCCTGATACTCTTAAACTTTCTACTCTTTAAACCAGTCCTCAGAATGATAAACAAGAGAGAGAAGACTGTAAGTTCTCTTTTTGAAAAAGTGCAGAGCGAAACAGAAGGGGCACAGAAACTGAAAAAATCATATGAAGACGATATGAGTGAGGGTCATAAAAAGATACTTGATCATAGAAATACGACCCTTGCAGAAGCAACACAACTGTCTTTGCAGAGGATTGAGGAGGCACGGGTAAAATATTCAGGTAAACTTTCAAAAAAAAGAAATGAATTGGATAAACAGAGCAGAGAGATAGCGGATGCACTGAAAAAGGATGTGGAAAGGCTCTCTACAGAACTTGCTCAGACAATATTAAAAAGGAGTCTATAATGGTTACGGGTGGCGAGTCCTGGTTATCCTGGGTCTTTAAATTTGTTAACTTTGCAATTCTTATAGGTATTCTCATAAAATTTGCAGGGAAGCCTTTAAAGGATTACTTTTATAACCGGCATAAGAGAATCAAAGACAAGCTGGAACAGGCAGAGAAGATGTTGCAGGAAGCGGAGAACCTCCGGAAAGAATATATGGAAAAACTTGCAGGATTTGATCGTGAAATAGATGCCTATAAAAAGGTTATATATGAGAAAATGGCAAATGATGAGAGAAAGATGTCCATAGAGGCGATGGAATTAGCAACCAGAATCAGGAATCAGGCAACACTGACCTATGAACAGGAGCTTAAGGAAACACAATATAAAATAAAAGAGGAAATCGCAAAGCTCACAGTAGAAAGGGCAAAAAAACTGTTAGAGGAAAGACTGAATAAAAATGACCACAACAGTATAGTAGAGGAGTTTATTGATAAACTGAGGAGTTTAAATTGATAAGTAAGTCCATTGCAAAAAGGTATGCGAAGGGGCTGTTCGCTGTGGGAGAGAAAAACAGGAAATACAAAGATTATTTTGAAGAGATAGAGAAGATATTGAAATTTTTTAATGCGGACCCACGATTAAGGAAAGCCCTGATGCTGCCCCTTTTAGAGATAAGGAAAAGGCAGGAATTATTGAGTGATGTGATGAGAATGCTCGGTGTATCCCTTCCCCTCTCTAATATGTTGGCAATGCTTTTAGAGAACAACAGAATGGGCTATTTACCTCTTATCAGGGATGTGTATAGAGAAATTGCAGATGAGAAAGAAGGAAGGGTAAGGGGTACCATATGGTCAGCCTATCCTCTGGACGATAACGTGCGGATGCGGATACAGGATATGTTGAAGGAAAAGATGCGCAAAGAAGTGGTTCTGGAGATGGTTGAGGATAAGACCCTTATAGGCGGTGTGAAGGTGAATATACAAGGTACAATAATAGATGGTAGCGTGAAAAGGCAGCTTGAAACCTTGAAGGAAAACATTTTGAAGGAGTAAGGTGTATGGAGATTAAGGCAGACGAGATAAGCAGGATTATTGAGCAGAAAATATCAGGTTTTGAAAGGGAGATAGACTTACAGGAAACAGGGGTTATCATGTCTATCGGGGATGGTATAGCAAGGATATATGGCCTTGAGAAGGTAATGGCCGGAGAATTGCTTGAGTTTCCTCAGGACATCCTTGGTATGGCTTTGAACCTGGAAGAGGATAATATCGGCGCAGTGGTTTTTGGAGAGGACTATAAGATTAAGGAAGGGGATTTAGTAAAAAGAACAAAAAGGATTTCTCAGGTACCGGTGGGTGAAGCCCTTATAGGAAGGGTTGTAGATGGACTCGGTATCCCGATAGACGGCAAGGGACCCATTGAAGCAAAGGAATACAGGAATGTCGAACAGGTAGCCCCTGGCGTGGTGGTCAGGCAACCAGTGAAGGAACCTATCCAGACAGGAATCAAGGCTATTGATGCCATGATACCCATAGGAAGGGGACAGAGGGAATTGATCATTGGTGACAGGGGAACAGGTAAGACAGTAATTGCCATTGATACGATTATAAATCAAAAGGGTAATAATGTTTTTTGCATATACGTGGCCATTGGACAGAAACGGTCGTCTGTGGCAAGGACAGTAGACCTCCTTGCTGACTATGGCGCCATGGAATATACGACAGTGGTGGCCGCCACAGCCAGTGACCCTGCACCGCTTCAATATCTCGCTCCATTCTCTGGTTGTTCTATGGGAGAATACTTCAGGGACACAGGAAGGCATGCACTGATTGTCTATGACGATCTTTCCAAGCATGCCGTTGCGTACAGACAGTTATCACTTCTTCTGCGCCGTCCACCAGCAAGAGAGGCATACCCGGGTGATATTTTTTATCTCCATTCCAGGCTTTTAGAGAGGGCAGCAAAGTGGGACGACGAGCACGGAGGTGGTTCGCTCACCGCACTTCCTATTATTGAAACACAGGCTGGAGACGTATCAGCGTATATTCCAACGAATGTAATCTCCATCACCGATGGTCAGATATACCTCGAACCGGAACTTTTCTATTCAGGTGTAAGACCTGCAATCAATGTCGGTCTTTCTGTATCGAGGGTTGGAGGTAATGCACAGATAAAAGCAATGAAACAGGTGGCAGGACGCTTAAGACTTGAGCTTGCCCAGTACAGGGAGATGGCAGCTTTCGCAAAGTTTGGAAGTGACCTTGACAAGGCTACACAGGCACTCCTTGCGAGAGGTTCACGGCTTACTGAGTTACTGAAACAGGGTCAGTATGTTCCTATCCCTGTGGAAAAACAGGTGGTACTTCTTTTTGCAGGCGCCAATGGGTATATTGATAAGTATCCAGAAAGCGCACTGAAAAAGTACGAACTGGAGATGATTAATTATATAGAAGATGAACATCCTGATATCTTATCCGATATCAAGGAAAAGAAGCAGTTAGAACCATCTATAGAAGAAAAGCTGAACGAGGCCCTCATGCTTTTCCAGCAGAAGTTTACGTATTAAGGATAATTGATGGCAACCCTAAGGGATATCAAGAGGAAGATCGGCAGCATCAACAGCACCCAGACGATTACGAGAACGATGAAGATGGTATCTGCCTCAAAATTGAGAAGGGCTCAGGAAGAACTGGAGAAGATAAGGAACTATGTTGTAAAGATGGAGCAGCTGGCCGGGCGTGTTCTCCAGAAGACACCTGAAAATATTCATCCTTTGCTTGCTGAAAGGGAGGACATAAAAAAGGTACTCATATTCTCTATCTCCTCTGACAGAGGATTATGCGGTGCTTTTAATATCAATATCGGTTTACATGTCGAGAATTTTATTGCCCAGAATAGCAGTTTTCATGAAAGAATAGCGGTATACCTTTACGGGAGAAAAGCAAAGGATTATTTACAGAGGAGGAAGGCGGATATTGTCAAAGAATGGCTTGATATAAAAAAAATAAACCAGACTATTGTGGATACCATAGCATCCGACCTTATTGAGTTTTATACAAGCGGTGCATTTGATAAGATTTACCTTGCCTATACCCGCTTCCATTCTCCTGTAAAACAGACGGTTGTGTTCGATGAGTTTCTCCCGATAAAGACTGCTGAGGAGTCTCAAGGGATAGACTATCTTTGTGAGCCTGAACGAAATAAAATCGTTGAAGTTCTGATTCCCAAATATGTAAGCACAAAAATCTATAATGCCCTTGTAGAATCTCAGACCTCTGAACATGCAGCAAGAATGAGTGCTATGGAAAATGCAACGAGTAACTGTGGGGAGGTGGTAAGATACCTTACCCTTATTTATAACAAAAGGAGACAGGAAAGTATAACCAATGAGATGATGGATATCGTTGGTGGTGCTGAAGCCTTGAGAGGAACGTAAAAGGAGGAAAGCATATGAGCATGGAGGTAAAAGGGAAGATTGTTCAGGTTATTGGAACGGTAGTAGATGTTAGATTTCCATCTGATAATCTTCCACCAATATACGGTGCAATATATATTACAAACCCGACAATCAACGATAAATCAGAAAACCTCGTTCTTGAGGTTGCCCAGCATATAGGGGACAGCACACTCAGATGTATTGCCATGGAAACAACGGATGGATTAGTGCGTGGCCAGGAGGCGATATATAAAGGTGCACAGATAAGTATCCCTGTTGGGAAAGAGATTCTTGGCAGGGTGTTGAATGTGATAGGTAAACCTGTAGATGGCGGTCTACCCTTACAGACAGATAAAATGTATTCG
>CAIJOT010000152.1 GCA_903822335.1 uncultured delta proteobacterium | reverse complement strand
GGTTGGTGCATCTACAGGCACCCTTGCTGCTCTGAAAGAGGGGGATACGGTGCCTACCTGTGTGGGGCCATTGGGCAATGCAACAGAGATAGGCCACTTCGGTACGGTAATGTGTGTAGGGGGTTGCTACGGGATCGGGAGCATGTATCCTGTTGTACGGGAACTGAAACAGGCAGGGAATCAGGTCCTCACAGTCTTTGAGGCGAGAAGTTCCTACCTTATATATTGGACCCGGAAATTTGTTCCCCTGTCGAGCAGGATTTTTAACATAACCCGTGACGGGAGTCTGGGTATGAAAGGGCACATCAGCCGTCTCACAGATATCATCAACGGCCTGCCTAAACCTCCAGACAGAATTATAGTAAATGGATGTACATATCTTATGGCGCACATATCGGAGGTGACAAAAGACCTCGGGATTCCAACGGTGGTGAACCTGAACCCGATAATGATTGATGGAACCGGAATGTGTGGTGTATGCCGTGTAACAGTCGGTGGCCAGATGAAGTTTGCCTGTGTTGATGGTCCTGAGTTTAACGGTCACGAGGTAGATTGGAAGGAATTTCTGTCTCGTAGAAAGGCGTATCTTGAGGAGGAGGTCTTATTTTTCAGACGCAGTGAACCTAAACCAGTAGTCCATAAAGAGGGGAAGTGTAATTCATGAGTGAAGAAAAAACGAGTAAAATCAACTTAAACCGCAATGATATGCCAAAACAGACACCTGAAATGAGGCGTCACAACTTCAAAGAGGTAGCCCTTGGCTATACAGAAGAACTGGCTGTGAAAGAAGGAAGCCGGTGCCTCCAGTGCAAGAAACCGCGATGTGTTAGCGGGTGTCCCGTAGAAATCGATATCCCCGGTTTCATCTCTTTCGTGGTGAAAGGTGATTTTGCCGGCGGCATTAAACGGCTCAAAGAGAAGAATTGTCTGCCTGCAGTCTGTGGCAGGGTTTGCCCCCAGGAATCACAGTGTGAGTCCAAGTGTATCCTTCAAAGCAAAGGTGGTGAAATAGCGATCGGGAGGATAGAGAGGTTCCTTGCCGATTGGGAGGCATCCCAGGGGCATATTGATATTCCTCCTAAAGTGAAACCTACAGGTAAAAAAGTGGCGGTAGTTGGTTCAGGTCCTGCTGGCATTACTGTGGCCGGTGACCTGATTCTCCTCGGCCACGAGGTTACAATATTTGAGGCACTCCATAAAGCAGGTGGTGTCTTGACCTATGGTATTCCGGAATTTCGGCTTCCAAAGGCGATAGTTGCGAGGGAAGTTGAATACGTGAAGAAGTTAGGTGTGAAGGTCATTACAGACTATGTGGTGGGGAAAACACGTTCCATTGATGAACTCCTTCAAGAGTATGATGCCATTTTTATCGGAACAGGTGCAGGACTCCCCTGGTTCATGAATATACCCGGTGAGAACCTGAATGGTGTGTATTCGGCAAATGAATACCTTACAAGGATGAACCTCATGCAAGGATACCGGTTCCCTATGTCATCAACCCCTGTAAAGAAACATAGTCGTGTGGCAGTTGTTGGGGGAGGAAATGTAGCGATGGATTCTGCAAGAACAGCACTCCGCAGGGGAACAGAAGAGGTGAGGATTATCTATAGGCGCTCACATGCAGAACTCCCTGCCAGGCTTGAAGAGAGTGAAAATGCAGAGGAAGAGGGTGTTATTTTTAATATGTTGACACTACCTGTTCGATATATTGGTGATGAAAACGGCTGGTTAAAAGAGGTTGAATGCATCAAGATGGAACTTGGTGAGCCCGATGCCTCTGGAAGAAGGCGGCCCATCGAGGTTCCGAATTCAAACTTCAGGATCCCCATGGATGCAGCAATCTGTGCCGTCGGAAATAGCCCGAACCCATTGGTCCCATCTACAACGCCAGGCCTTGAAACTACACGGCACGGGACCCTTGTAGCTGACCCTGAAACAGGAAAGACCACGCGGGACCTTGTATGGGCAGGTGGAGATATTGTGACTGGTGCAGCGACAGTTATCCTCGCCATGGGTGCTGGTAGAAAGGCTGCCCGTTCTATTCAAGAGTTCCTGTTGAAATAAGAGTTGGATGTTACACAAAAAAATCAGGGATGCACCTTGCGGTACATCCCTTTTTTAATTCAGGTAAATTCGATATACCATGAAGCCCGATACCAAGGAGTAGGATGGTCACAAATTGCACATATTTTGTCTTGACAATCGAAACTGCCTTGTGCATATTATCACAAAGCAAGATTGTGAGCCTTGTAGTTCGTTGACAAAGGGTAGTTTTTTGTATAATATTAGGTTAATTAGCTTACATTGAAGCATAACATATAACCGTAAAAGGCAAAATGAATGCTTGAAACACAACAGAAATCTTATAACATAGATGTTGATAATCGTAAATGCCGTAGATGCTCATATTGTATCCAGATATGTCCGGCGAAAGCCATTAAGCTCGACAAAGATAACATAACAATTATTCCTGAACGTTGTGTGATGTGTGGAAGCTGTATCACGGCATGTCCTCAGCAGGCTTTCCGTTACGAAGGCGGACTTAGCAAAGTGAAAGAATTTTTATCCGGTAAGAAGAAAACCATTGCCTGTCTTGACCCTGCATTCCCCGCAACCTTTGATGTAGATACACCGAGGCAGTTAGTAACTGCTTTGAAGCGTGTGGGGTTTACAGAGGTCTGGGAAGGGGCGTTTGGAGCTGAACTGGTGAGTCAGGCCTATCGGAAACTCCTCCATGAAGAGGTGGATAAACCCCTCATTTCATCCTTTTGTCCGGTGATTGTGTTCTATATTCAAAAATATCTTCCCCAGTTGATTCCCAATATAGCACCTATTGTTTCTCCTATGATTGCCATAGGGAGGGTTGCTCGAAAGGTGAAAGGGCAGGATTGGAAGATTGTTTACATTACACCATGCCTTGCCCATATGAGAGAGATGGTTGCCCCTGAGGTGGCTGGAGCAGTAGACCAGGTGATTACATTTCAGGATATCAAAGAGTTATTGGATGAATCAGGCATCAAACAGAATGAACTCGAGGAGACGAATTTTGATGGCCTTAGACCTTTTCTTGGGAGGGTGACCTCAGTTATCGGAGGATTGAACAGGAGCATGGGGGTCAATGTTGATGTTTTGATGGATGATGTGACCGTGACCTATGGTCAGAAACGTGCCATAGGCGCTCTCAACCAGTTGGCGGCTGGTTATATCCATGCCAGGTTTCTCGATTTTGTTTACTGTTTCGGGTGTGTAGACGGTCCTTTTGCTGAACGCGAGTTATCTGTTCTCGGAAGGCGGCAAATAGTGGCACGCTATGCGAAGGATGAAATGAACAAGCAGGATGTTTCAAATGTCATAGCGGAACTGGATCAATATGCGGAAATTGACCTCCACCGTGAATTTTACAATATGGAACAGAAACTCCCCACACCCACTGAAGAACAGATCCGGGCAATACTCAAGAAAATAGGCAAAATGCCGCCCAGCCGGAACCTTGATTGCAGGGCCTGCGGGTATCCAACATGTCGTGATAAGGCAATTGCCGTGGCTCAGGGCATAGCAGAAGCAGAATATTGCCTGCCATACCTGCTGGAGCAGAGTAAGAAAATCTACCAACAGTTAGAGAAATCTCACCGGGAACTACAATTTTCACACCAGGAACTTGAACAGGCGCAGTCCCAATTAATCAGGACCGAAAAACTGGCAGCATTGGGGCAGCTTTCCGCCGGTGTTGCCCATGAAATTAATAACCCTTTAGGGACTATCACGATTTATGCCCACCTTTTACTCAAGAGTATGGAAGCCGATGATCCAAGGCGGGAAGATGTGGCGCTGATTGTGAGTGAAGCGAACAGGGCAAAGGAAATCGTTCAGGGTCTCCTGAGTTTTGCCAGGGAGACGAAACTGCGGCCAGGCCTCACGAATGTCAATGAGCTTTTAGAGGATGTTTTTGGTCTTGTGGCGAATCAATCCCTCTTCCACAACATTAAAATAAAAAAATTGTTTTCCCCTAATCTACCCACCATCATTGCTGATGCTACACAACTCAAGCAGGTATTCCTCAACATCATCCTGAATGCAGCCCAGGCAATGGAGGGAAGAGGGAATTTGACGGTCACCACGGTTCAGGAAAAGAAACAGATAAAAGTGAAGATTCAGGATACAGGTCCTGGTATTCCCCCTGAGATTATGGACAAACTCTTTTCCCCTTTTTTTACCACCAAGGAGAAGGGGACAGGCCTTGGGCTTGCAATCTCCTACGGGATTATTGAAAGGCATTCAGGGAAGATTGATATTGAAACAAAACTGGGGAAAGGGAGTACCTTTATCATTTCATTACCGGTTTCTGCTGATGAGGATGAACATAGAGATGAAACAAAAATAGACAGACTATCGTTTCAAAATACTAACTTAGGGAGAGGGAGCTATGAGCAAAAAACCAAAAATCTTACTTATTGATAACGACGTTGATTTTATTGACCTGAACAAAGCTGTGCTTGAGAACAGCGGTTTTGAGGTCGCTGTAGCATTTTCAGGTCGAGAAACAATGGATAAGGTCAGGTTTGAACAGCCAGACCTGATTGTCCTTGACTTGATGATGGAGAAGCATGATACCGGTTTTGGGGTTGCCAAGGCATTAAAGGCAGACCCGATATATAAAAAGATACCGATTCTAATGCTCACCGCGGTGGGAAGCGAAACGGGTATAGATTTTTCTCAGGAACTTGACGGTTATTGGATGAAGACCGATGATTATGCCAGCAAACCATTGTTGCCCGAGGCCCTGGTAAAGAAGATTAATGAGCTATTGGCGAGAAATGAAGAAGCAAAAGAATAATAATTTTGGTGACAGATGAGTGAAGTAGTACACATCCTGGTTGTGGACGATGAGAAAGGTATCCGTGAAGGTTGCCGTAGAATTTTGATGAGTGAGGGGTATACTGTCGACACGGCAGAGAACGGTAAGGTAGGGTTAGATATGGTCCAGGCCAAACCGTATGATCTTTTGCTCGTTGATTTGATGATGCCGGTGATGGGTGGACTGGAATTAATGGAACAGGTGAACCAGTATGACCTCGAAATTATTATGATTGTTATTACAGGATTTGCCACAATAGAGACTGCAGTAGATGCGATGAAACGTGGTGCCTACGATTATGTTCCAAAGCCATTTACCCCGGATCAGTTACTGGCAGTTGTGAATAGAGGACTGGAAAAGAGACGTTTACGCAACCAGGCACAGCGGCTTATGGAGGAGAGGGACCAAAAGCTCCTTGAAGTAGCCAATGAGGCATCGAAAATACATACAATAGTAAATTCTATGGCTGACGGTATTCTGGTTATAAACCGTGAACACCAGCTTGTACTATGGAACCCTGCTGCGGTAAAAATGCTTAATTTGAATGAACAGCTTGAATCGTGCCGGGAAATCAGTGAGATTATCCCTCAACAGGACCTCATTCAAATTATTAATAAAGCCTTTACTCCCGATTCATCCCATTACACAATTATTTCTGAAGAGATTGAGTTACCTCAACCAGAATCCCGGACACTGATGGTAAATGTGTCGGCTATAAGGGATGAGAAAGAACAGGAGCTTGGCATTGTGAGTACGTTACGGGATATCACGCGTTTAAAAGAAATTGACCAGATAAAATCACAATTTGTGAATATGGTAACCCACGAGTTAAGGTCCCCTCTATCTGCTGTTGAGGGTTATCTGACGGCATACCTGACCGGTGCAGCCGGGAATGACCCACAGATGAATCGCCAGATGCTGGAACGGGCAAGACAGCGAACCCGTTCCTTACTCGACCTTGTGAATGATTTGTTGCAGTACAGCCGGTTGGAAGCGAAACGGGTGGAGAGAAAAAAGGAGTTGTTGAATGTCTCCAGCATTATCATAAACACTGTCGAGTTATTGAAAAACCAGGGTGAAGCGAAAGAGATT
>CAIJOT010000151.1 GCA_903822335.1 uncultured delta proteobacterium | reverse complement strand
TGTGAACTCGTCGTTCCTCCTCAGACAGCACACATTGTCCCTTTGGGAACGTTCATCCCTCAGCCGGGTACACATGGAGGTACGACATGGGTGGCCCCCCAACCCGTACTCGATATCGCCCTTCAGCAAAGATGTTCTTTGTGGTTACGTGCGAAATTGGTTTGGGCAACAGGCTGATTCTTCGACCTTTCTAAGACCCACTCCGAAGAAAATTTTCTCTACCTTATATGTGTGTCCGTAAAGCCGTAAAGGTGGGGGAAGGTCAGAAGACCCAGACTACAGTATTTGTTCGATTATCTCTACCGCGTCCTGAACTAACCTTGGACAAACGATGGTAAACTTTTCCTCTTTTGCACGCTTCAAGCCCTCAGGGGTACTTATGTCACAGCCGATTAATTCTTTACATACTATTGAGCCATTACGGGATTGAAATCTTTCAACAAATTCCCTCACAAGGCTGTAGGCTTTCTTTTTTGTCTCTTCGTCCTCAGCTTTTGTTTTGCCATACTTGAGCCCTATGACCATAAATGCGCCGGTTACTGCCCCGCACGTTTTACCCATTTGAGCCATTCCTCCTCCAAAGGCACCGGCAACCCTCAGTGCACATTCACGATTGAGGCCGAACTCCTCCCCGAACGCTGAGAGCACTGCCTGGGCACAGCTGAAACCTTCTTTAAAACAGGAAACCGCATATTCAACTTTATTCATCTCGTATACCTCACCTTTTCATTAAGTTTCATTTATCAATAATGTGAACAACCAAGTGCCCGATCTCTTTTCTATATTTACATGTTTAGCTGTATTTTTAAATACTTTTTTTTACCTGTAGTGCTGTGCTAAAATATTGTCTGAAATGAATAAGGTGTTAACCCGATTGCTTCTATTTGCCTTTCTCACGGCAGTCACGTATCCCTGTTTCTCATCCGATACAAATGTGTTTGAGAAAAACCGGCATAAAATGGTGGAAAATGATATTAAGGCCCGTGGAATAAACGACAAAAAGGTCTTAGATGCGATGATGAATGTGAAAAGGCACCTTTTTGTTGATGAATCCCAGTGGAATAAAGCTTACAATGATCATCCATTGCCCATAGGTGAAGGGCAAACCATTTCCCAACCCTATGTGGTCGCCCTTATGACAGAAGCAGTTTCCCTAAAGGGAGATGAGAAGGTTCTTGAGATAGGGACAGGTTCAGGGTACCAGGCTGCCATTCTCGCAGAGATTGTGAAGGACGTGTTTACGATAGAAATCAAAAAAGGGCTATATGAAAAAGTGCGTGAAAGACTTTCAAGGTTAGGTTATCAGAACATTCAGGTGAAATACGATGATGGTTATTTCGGCTGGGAAACCCATGGCCCTTTCGATGTAATCATGGTAACCGCATCAGCGAATCACATCCCGCCACCCCTCCTCGCTCAGCTGAAGGAAGGTGGGAGGCTTATTATACCTCTTGGAAGTACCGTATTCTATCAAAATCTCACACTTGTGAAGAAAGAGAAAGGAAAACACATTGTGAGAGAATTAGGCGGGGTTGCCTTTGTACCCATGACCGGACAAGTACAGAAGAAGTAAAGGGGCTGTTGCCCAAATATATTCCCTCTCGAGAACACCGTTTCCTTCGTGCTTAAGCTCCGTGCGGATTACCCACTACATGATCCGGCATGGGTGGCCAACTCGTACTCTGTGTTGCCCTTCAGGCAAAGGTTCACGGCTCGAAAAAACCGCAAGATGTTCTTTGTGGTTACGTGCGAAATTGGTTTGGGCAACAGCCCATTTATCTTTGACTAATTCATGATATATGAACTATTTCAAGTGGTTATACGTGACTGTACTGATAGCTGTTTCAAAATACCGCTCATAAGGAAAAAACTGATAATCCATGTCCTGACCCCAAAGGTCTATCCCGGTAATCAGACGGTATCGCAGCTAATGCCTTCCGAGCTTTCCTGGTTATTGTGAGGGAATAGGTCAAATTGCCTTGCCTTTTCTTATTTCATCAACTGCCTGATCAAAAGGAATTGATTCACTCGTTTCCGCCTTTGCAGCATCATAGGCTCTGATATCTTCAAGTTCTTCTACGTCATCCAATATCTGTTCCCATTCTGAAATAGGCAGTATCACAGCTTTTTTATTTTGATTCCCATCAACAATATACTCTGGGTGAATAATCTTCATTTCTTACCTCCGGGAATATTATTAGGATGCCTGCAAAAATTATAGCATCTTGTGCAAGGTTTCGCCAATGTGCCACAAGCAACTGGCATAATCACGTCTCAACCCCAGTTTCAACTGGGCAATTTCCACGAAATCGTTAATCTCGCTTTTATGTAACTCTCTTATTCTATTTTGATATTCTACTTAATAAATGTCAATAAGATTATAGGAAATTCACCATTCACTGTTACTTCAGTGAACAGTCGTTAGTGAATAGTCGTCAGTTAAAAGCCTATTCATTGCCTTCATCGCCATTCCGCCGATACGCCGTTTCGCCGGTTCGGTTCTTCCCTCCTGCTCACACCTGAGGGAGCCTTTTCTTGCCGTATGGGGCCATAGGCACCTGTTGTTGTACCAAATCACAGAAAACCTGCAGTTCATCAAGAAGCGTCACAAGGTCAGGCCTTGTGTATTTTGCGGCGCCCATCTCAAGGAAGTTTTAAGTTCCAAGTTTTAAGTTTTAAGTTAAAAACAGACAAAATCACTGATGCTGATTTGAGATGGTTAGTATTATGATGTTGGGGTTCAACTATCAACTATTCACCATTCACTATTCACTGCCTTCGAAAGGTCGGGGCAATCCAGGTTCGCTGCGAAGAGATAACCCTGAGAGACAGGGAGGTTACCTGCCCGAATCGCTGCCTGCATCTCATCAGGGAGTTTTAAGAGCGATAGCCCGTTATACATCGTCCGTATTGTCTTTCCGACTATTTCAGCAGTTGCCGAAAACGTTTCGGCAATTTCCTTGGATAGGTCTTCAGGCCTCCTGTCATAACTCACCAGTTCACTCATCACCCCATCCACATCATACCCCTTATCGGGATGTCTTGCCTGGATAAAGGCGAATATCCCTTTCGCCTGATCCATGGGGTTTAAGTCTTCCCGCTGGAGGTTCTCTGTCAGTTGATAGGCCAGAATCTCATCCTTTTGGGTGATCGTATTGACGATACGTGCCGGGATGGATTCTAAACCAAGCTTCTGGGCTGCAAGATAACGGCGTTCTCCGCAGAGGAGCAGGTATTTATCGTCTTTGGGCGTTACAAGGGCAGGCTCAAGTATGCCCCGGTCTTTAATGGACTCCATAAGGGCCTTAAAGGACTCACTCTCTGTATCAACACTTGAGCGAATCTGTTCTTCCACAATAATACTTTCCAGAGGCAGGTACATAAATTCCGGACTTGCAGCCTTTTCCTGTTCAGTCATCTTTCTTCTCCTTGGTTAGTATTTTTCATTGTCTTGTAAATCTACCTTGATACCGTTCTTTATTGTAAAGAATATTGTAAATCTGGCAAGTTTATTTAATGACTATACACTCATCACGCAATAGAGATTATGGCGTTAGATGAATGTAACCTATCACCTTATTGTTTCTTAGGTTTTCATAAGCAAAAACAGCACTTTTGGCCAATATTATTGGGTTTTTTCAACTCAAAACTCAACACTCAAAACTGCTTATAAAGGGCTTGGTCCGACTCCAATCTCTGTGATGCATTTTATGTCAATTTGATATTTGTTTAATTGGTATGCCTGCCCTTTTTATTTCCCATGCGAGGGGGTCTTCATCGACAAAAGTATCGGGTCTGAACGGGACAGGCTCTATCCTTATGTCAATTCTGGCAGAAAGTTTCATCAATCGGATTCTTTCCTTATAGCGGTCGTATTTGATGTCCGGAGAAATAACTGCTATATCAATATCGCTCCATTTGTTCTCGTTTCCTTTTACATAAGAACCAAAGAGGTAAGCTGAGTGGACACGTATGCCCTTGTTTTTTAATGTATCAAGGAATTTATAAATTATGTCTGCTATGGAAGCATTGATTTCAGCCATTCGAACATCTCCTCTATTCCATTTAATTCCCTTGTTGTAAAATTCTCGTTACACCTTTTCCTGAAGCTTCTTTTTTCATCAGGGTATCTTGATTCTATGTTGAAAGTAGTTATTTTCAGGAGTTTTTTCTTCTGATTTTCAGTTAATTGGATCCCTGTTGATTCGGCTAATCTCAATAGATTATGGTGATAAGGGGGTTGCTCTCCCTTTTTAACTGCATAAATAGCTTTTAAAACTTTTTCTATTGAAAGATGTCCAAAAAACAGGGCATAAGAATAATCCTTTTTCTCAAAAAGATGTTTGGCTACCTGCAAAGCTTCTATGGCTTCATCCAACCAATATTTTTTAACTTTTTGTATATTCATTTAACCTCAATCCCTCTCCAATCCATTAACCCTATAATATAATTACTTGAATGTCCAACATTTTATGGAAAACCACGCTCCGCTTCGATATAATACCATAGCAAATATCCGAAGAAAGGAGCCTTCAGCAGCCATGTCCAGACAGGTAGAGAGAGCAGAAGACAGGAGATCAAAAAAGGAAGATGTCAAACCCGCACACCCTTGCGGGTAAAATTTACTTCTGCCTTGCAAGGGCATGAAGTGTGAGCAGGATCAGTCAGTCTCATGATGCTGGTCACAAAGATACCGCCTTTCTCTGCCTGCCCTGTGTAAAGAATCACCCTGAGGCAAGCCTTTGTATGTCAAACCGAAGGGCAATGAATTATGTATCTATTTCACCGGGGCGAACTCTGCGCCTCTGCGAGAGATAAAACTTTCTGTCCACATCGCACCCTTTACTCCAAATTGCCCCCAAAACAGCACTTTTAAGCCCAATGCCAAAAAGTGGATTAAGGATTGATGGATTAAGGGGCAAGGGTTAGAAGATAATCCATAATCCCTACTCCATAATCCAATATTCTCAAGGGTTTGGTCCAACCCCAATCGCAGTCACTGCGCAGTCAACCCTTCCCTTGACAATGACGCCATAAAGTGGCATCATACTACTATGAAACGCAAGCACCGCCAAACTCTCGAATTGATCTTTTCGCACCCAACCAGTACAAAGGTGGAGTGGCACGATATTGAGGCGTTGTTTCGAGAATTGGGTGCGCAAATAACGGAACGGGAAGGATCGCGTGTCGGTGTCCGGCTGTTTGGAGAGCGCAGGGTATTCCATCTTCCCCATCCGTCACCCGATACCGACAAAGGTGCATTGGTAAGTATCCGAAAATGGTTTGAAGAGAACGGGGTGAAGCCATGATGAATGTAATGGAGATCAATGATGTAAAGGCTGTTATCGTTTTTGACCCTGAAATCAATATGTTTCGGGGAGAGTTTATCGGACTGAACGGAGGGGCGGATTTTTATTCCACCGATATCGATGGATTACGCCGTGAAGGGGAAACATCGCTCAAGGTATTTCTTGAGATGTGTGCCGAAGAAGGGGTTTCTCCCTACCGGAAAACACCCGGTAGATTAAACCTGCGCCTTTCCCGGGAACTGTACGATAAGGCGGCGACTATGGCCAAGGCGTCGGGTAAAAGCCTGAACGTATTGATTGCGGATTTGATCCGTCATTCCGATGACGCCGCTATCCATAGATAAAAACTAAGGTCATAAAAAGCAGCTTGTGAATCAAAAATCTGGCCTTGTAGGAGGTGCCGGAGAAGGTTCACCAGGAATTGCCGTCCGAATCTCGTCAGGATTTTTCAAAAGTGAAATCGTTCTATGCAGCGTCCGTATTGACTTTCCAGCTATTTCAGCAATTGCAGACAATGTGTCTGTAATTGCCTTGGATAGGTCTTCGGGCCTCCGTTCATAAACCACCAACTCGTCCATAACAGCTGTTCAACGTTCAAGGTTATGAAAACACAATGACAATGAGCTTAATAAAATGTCTTTAACTATTCACTATTCACTAACGACTATTCACTGAAGTAACACAGCACTTTAAGCCTATATTATTGGGTTTTTTCAACTCAACACTCAACACTGCTTATAAAACTTGGTTTGGTCCGACCCCAATCTGACCCCCTTTTTATTCATCATCATCCGGTTTTATCAAAATAAGGTGGAATTCACGGAACTCTAAACTGATGTCGAAGTGCATGACGATTTGATGCGGGATGAAATTCCTTTTGGATGTCGTCACGCTCTTGTCTCCCCAAACGTGTCCATGTGGTAATGTCTGTGGGATCAGTGGTTGTGTCAAATCCATATGGTATGCTGATGCCAATCAGATCGCTAATGAGATACCGGTCATGGAAATCATCCCAGACAAAAACCTCAACGCTCAGCCCAGCGGAAACCAGAGAAGCCTCAATTATACGAAATCGTCGTTTCCAGTCGGCGGCTACAACTATGCTTCTATTCGGTCCGGAACCAACGTAACAGACTCGATGGATTTCAATGAGGGGTACCGGATTTCTTCCTGCCAATGAACCAATTAATGATACCAAATCGCTATAACGATTTAGACTTGGGTCTATGTGTGGGTCTATAAACATGATTGAATTTGCACATTCGAGAACAAGGTGTAGGTTTTCTTTGTAGTGGGCTCGTGACCGGCGCAATCGCACTGAAGGACTCCGCCCTGCCCACCATGCTGTAATTGGCAGTTGGTCAATGGAGGCTACAAGCGGTTGGCTGCTAAAGCGGTCCGCTACGGTCCTTGTTGCCACGATTCCATTCAATGGGAGAACAGCATGACAACTTAAAGCCTCCTGACACCATTCAGCATCTGTACTAGGATAAACAGGCAGACAGGATTTGCAAAGACGCAAGCGTCCTTGCTGTATCAGCTTCTTGAGCAATTCTTTGCCACGAAGATGCCAGGGCCTATCGTCAGCCTTCAATAGAGACAACCATTCCCCACCACGGAGGTTCCTTACAAGACCCTCGCTGAGCAAAACTTCCTTAAGGTGCTGCAAATATACAGCTCCTATTTCATCGCTGCCATAGCAAGTCTGGTCGAACACATCGGGCGTAATGGCGTACTCGGCAAGCAGCGGCATCAGAAAATCTCCTTCAGCCCTTCTTCGAAGAAGCCACCCGGCCAGGCTTTGACCAGTTCTCCTTGCTCGTTAAGCGGCATTTCGCGGACAATACTCCTGGAACCATCGGGCTCCACAAAAAGCACGCACACGTCTTCAGGTTTCACTGCAGGAATGCCTTCGGGTAACTCGCCGCTGCTGGTTTGACGCATACGTCTCATAATTCGAAGGATTAAATGTTCACTGTGGGTTTCGATGAGGAAAGTATTTTTGTTTTCACCGAGGGCTGATTCGATAAAGACGTCGCCGAGTTCTGCCTGTAACGCGGGGTGAAGGTGGATTTCCGGCTGTTCCATAGCTATCATCTTGTTACGCGAAGCAAAGCAGGTCACCAAAACCGGTAAGACCTGACTGATTCCGATGCCAACATCTCTGTGACTTACAGACGTTCTTGACCGTTTG
The DNA here is from genome assembly GCA_903822335.1 of uncultured delta proteobacterium. Classification (GTDB taxonomy): domain Bacteria; phylum Desulfobacterota; class Syntrophorhabdia; order Syntrophorhabdales; family Syntrophorhabdaceae; genus CAIJOT01. The sequence goes on along the minus strand of CAIJOT010000151.1, from coordinate 2,424 downwards.
TCGAATAAAACAAGCTCCTGTATATCAGACAAAAGTGACTCCAGCTTTTCCAGTGCATCAGGAAGTTCATGAATACTTTCCTCAATCTCCCCGTAAACGGCGTCGAGCATGTGATGCCCATCTTCGTCTTCAGCATTGTCCCATCCTTTCTTAATTGCCCTTGACGCCAGCTCTGCAAACTTTGACCTGATGCTTTCGATGGTGAGCAAATACCTTATTTTTAATTCATAGTGTGTGGAAAGTTTCTTTTCATCGCCCAGCCATTCGTTAACCTTCTGACGTATCACTGAATCTCTTCTGACCATGTCCCAGGCAGCTCCCCCACCAGCGACCCAGTTGGGGTCACTATTATCTGAAAACCCGATATGACGAGGAGGGTAAGTCCTCAGGGGCCCCAAATATGTCAGTTTTTTTAGCTCTCCGGTCACTGATTCACAGGAACCAATTAGGACCTCAGCCAAGATTGAAGGAAGATGTGATCGAATGACTTTTTTCAAGTCATCTTGCCTTGACTCTTTCCTCACAGCAATAAGAGGCAATCCTCCGACTGAAGCACCATACTCATCATTGGTGGTGAACTTTTGCGGAAAGAGTCGTACAACCGAAAACGAGATGTCTGAGACCAGTTGATCGATAGTCTCTCCGAAAGAGTCAATATCCCTGCTATCAATATGATCGGATGTGCTATACGCCAATACAAGGTTTCTGATGAGGAATCTGACAACCGAATGATCTCTATTGAGAGAGTCGAGTCGAAGGGTTCCGTCGGGCCGCACGCTGGTACTCATCAGCATGCTATCATCAACTTCTATCCAACATTTTTCCACACGAAGGTGGCTCTTTAGTCTTGAGACTTCCTCGAGGGTTAGCTTATCTTCGGCAGTATCCAACTGGCGTTCCAGCTTTTCGACTTCCAGATGGTCTCCATTTTTTCTGGCATCTTCAAGAAGAACGAGCATAAGTTCCCGCGGGGTAGTATTTCCGAGGATATCAGCAACAGATTTGCCAAATCCACTCCAACCTATGGTTAAGCCGATTGTAATTTTTTTTGTGCCCCCTAACAACTCTAACATCCTAACTGAAAGATTTTGTGAAGACATTGTCCATTCGAGTTGCAAGCGTAAATCGCTGTCCCGACCGTGGATGAACTGCCTGAAGCCTCCTAAATCAACAGCAGTGCCTCCAATGTTGGTGAGATGAACGTCGAACACTCCTGTTTCTTGGGCGTGATGTGCAAAAACCAGGCTGTGAAGGATACTTGATTTGCCGGAACTGTTTGGGCCGAAGATAAGCGTGATTGGCCGGATGGGGACGTACTGCGTATCGGAGAAGGCTTTGAAGTTTCCTATTTTAAGACCGGTAAGCATAGATATTTACCTCAATTTGATTCTAAACTAAGTTCTCTGGCCTGAATTTCCATTTCTGCAAGTAGCTCTTTCATATGTGCCTCGCGCCACTTGACTGTGAGGTCACCGGTGAAGGCACGATTAAGCAATGTGTTGAATGTGGTGTAAAGTTGTGTCTCGGATTTAGTATGCTTGTATCTGAGGAGTAAAAGGTCGCGGAATCCGCTTGTAAATAAAGCCAATGGTCCATGATCTGGGATATAAATGCCAATGTTTGCAAGTGCCTCTTGGGCAACTGATGCTTGATTTACCCAACGTTTTGCGATGGAAGGAAAGAACTTTTTACCCCAAAGCAAATGTAAGAATGTAGCAAGATATTCTGGCGTTATTCGGGAATCATTAATCCGAAGCCTTATAAGGTGATTGCTGAAGAGAAAGTGACGATCGTCAGGCGGATAAAACACGCACGTCTTACCTATTTTATCTTCACTGTTGGTGCCCATAAATAATACATCGCCTGAACTGAGACGGTACTGCACTCCATCCTTGTCATTCGGCACGGTTCGTATTAGACCAAGATTCAATACTCCTCCATCATCGATATTGTTCATGCGAAGATGAGGGATTCCCCCCTTAACGTCTTTCTCACCACAAGCAAAACCATTTTGAAAATTAATCTCTAATTTCCGCAATGGCATTGATGCCTTATCCATAGTAAAAGAAAGTGGGTCGCCGAACATCTTGTAAAAAAGGGCGGGGAGAATACGGGCGGTTTTGGCGTCGGCCTCAGCGCGCTTCTTGCGCAGGGCATCCGCCTGGTCAAGGATTTCCACAATGCGGTGTTGCTCGGATAGAGGAGGAAGTGGCATTGAGGTTTTCTCGAAATTACTTTTGTTGAGTATGGGAACCCCTGTTTGTGTAGCTTGAGTTTTCAGTAGGTTGGTTATAGAACGGCAATAGTAGTGCTTACTTGCATTATTAGTAGATATATGGTAATGTTTGAACAGGGAGGCAATTACTATGGCCAGAAAACCACCTGTTCCAGTATGTTCTGAGGAAGACAAAAAGACTTTGGAGG
>CAIJOT010000150.1 GCA_903822335.1 uncultured delta proteobacterium | reverse complement strand
TTATTTTTTTCATTTCCCCTCCAGTATGCTCCGGCAAGGCTCAGGAGCTTGAACGCTTTGATTTTCCCTGTTGATGGGAGGTGTGGACCCCTGCATAAATCTGTAAATTTTCCTTGTGTATAAATACTTACCTCGTGGTCGTCTATGCCATCCAGTAATTCAACTTTGAATGTTTCGCCTGACTTTTTAAACAATTCAAGGGCTTCTTCTTTTCTTACCATCTTTCTTTCAATGGGTATATCCATCTTCACTATGTCTTTCATGCGTTGTTCAATCTTCTCTAAGTCTTCTTCCGTGAATCCCGGTGCATAATCGAAATCATAATAAAAACCATTTTCTATTGATGGACCGATTGCCACTTTTACCTCAGGAAAGAGTTCTTTTACTGCCTGTGCCATAAGATGAGAGGTGCTGTGTCTTAATATATCTAACGTTTCTTTCTCAACCTGTTCTTTTTTCTGCAAATTTATAGCCAACTAAACTCCAAAAGAATATGAAATAAATTCAGAAAGTATTCTTAACATTTTTATCTTTTCCTTGTCAATTCTTATAGTTAACAATATTGTATTTTTTTTGCAGGTTGTTTCTTAACACAATACCTATTCTTCTTCAGATTGTACAAAGAGGGCAACAAAAGTAAGCCATAATACCGCAGCAATCATGATAAGCCAGCCGAATATCTTCACAGTCTTTGCTATTGTTGTAGTATATTGAAGCATATTAAACCCTGAAAGGATTGTGTTCCAGTCATGTTCCCCACCGCCAACAAGGGGTAATGCCATAATTTGTGCATCAGCAATATAGGCAGAAATATTGAGAAGATTTTCTCCAAACCAGAAAGCACAGAAGGCAATACCTAATGGCTCTTTTTTTATCCAGAAACTTACCAGCAGCATAAAGGGGATCGCAAGCTGAGATATAGTGCCACCCCATATAGCAATCCTTTCCCCGAGAATGCCGAAGAAGATATGCCCAAATTCATGGAAGGGAAGGTTGATATGATCCAGTAAAAGAAAACCATTTTCACTCACAATAGCATGTATCCAGAAAAGGATGGCCACTATGATGAAAATGACCAAACTTATTCTTGATACCGGTTTCACAACAATAATATGATAGTATGCATGTTGGTCTTTTGCAATATTATTCAGTATTCATGTCACCACCAACAAGATTTGCATGATACTTTTGTATTGACAAAAGTTTTTTTAGATATTAAAAAAAACATGATATTCCTATGCCAGGGAAATTTATATCAGAAAAGTTTTACTACTCCAGAGCATTCCAATACATAATTTTCTACCAAGGAGGATTATATGAAACGTTTCTCGGCAATTGTTAGTTGCTTGTTTTTATTAAGTATTTTTGCACCCCAAGCTTTTGCACAGAATGTATTGAAGCTGGGTATTCCACTTCCTCTCACCGGTACTAACGCTAAATTTGGCGAAATCGAGAAAAAATCATACGAAATTGCCCTGGGGGAGATCAATGCAAAGGGAGGCATTAAAGGGAAAAAAGTAGTTTTGGAATTTGAGGATTCTCAAGGAAAACCGGAAGTATCACGCTCAATAGTCGAGAGGCTTATTGATGTCAAAAAACAACCTGTTGTTTTCGGTGAGTACAGCTCTTCCTGTTCGAAGGCCGTTGCAGCAGTAGCCGAGGAAAGGAAGATTCCTTATATGGTAGTTACCGGTGCAACAGATGATATTACCCAGCAGAACTACAAATATGTTTTTCGTATGAACCCCACAAATGCCTATTATGCAACAGGGCTTATGTCCTTTCTGAAGGAAGTTGTAAAACCAAAAACAATTGCAATACTTTATGAAAGTTCCGATTTCGGTACATCAGGCGCTGAGGACATGGTGAAACAGGCAGCTAAAGTGGGCATAAAAGTCCTTGTAAAAGAACAGTATGAAAAAGGCGCTGTGGATTTTAAACCAATCTTGTCGAAGGTTAAAGCAGCAAAACCGGATGTTATTTACATGGTGTCTTATGTCATGGATGCAGCGCTTCTTATGAGGCAGATAAAAGAATTGAGAATTGATGCGAACCTTTATGCAGGCGGCGCTGCAGGTTTTGCAATCCCTGAATTTATACAAAATGCAAAAGAGGCCTCAGAATTGGTGATGACAGCCACTCTCTGGAGCCAACAAATAGCTTATCCAGGTTCAAGAGAGTATGCGGAAAAATACAAAAAGATGTACAAAGATTATCCCTCTTATCATGGCGCAGAGGCATACTCAGCCCTTTATATCATAAAGGACGTTTTAGAACGGGCAAAATCCTGGAAACCTGATGATATCCGTGCTGCCTTTAAAGCAACGAACATGATGACAGCCTTTGGTCCTATAAAATTTGAAGACAAAGAGGGCTATACGAACCAGAACTTTATGGAGACCCTTGTAATGCAGGTAATTAAGGGTAAACACGAAACCATCTGGCCACAAAAATATGCAAGCGCAAAATATGTATATCCCATACCGAAGTGGAGGGAAAGAAAGTAAAGTAATATAAGGGGGATTAATGGCCCAGCTTGAACTTTTTCTTCAGACGCTCATATCCGGGTTTCTATTAGGCGGACTTTATGCCCTGATAGCTCTTGGTATGGCGCTTATCATGGGGGTTATGAGGGTCATCAACCTTGCCCATGGGGATTTTATGATGATAGCCATGTATATTGCATACTGGCTCTTTACTTTCTTTGGTATAGACCCGTATGTTTCTGTCTTTATCGCTGCCCCTGCGATGTTCTTGTTCGGGCTTGGGATACAAAAATATCTTTTAACGCCTGTAATGAAAGTAGACTCTATACTACCTCATAATCAGGTAATACTCACAGTGGGTCTGGCTATGGTGTTTTCGAACCTTGCAACGGTGTTTTTCACAGGCGACTATCGTTCTACTCCGGTAAGCTATGCATCAAGCGCCTGGTATCTGACTGATTTCTGGAAAAATTCTCCTGTAGAGCTATCCCTTTCCATGCCGTGGACATTATCGTTCATCATTGCTGTCATGATTACAATAGCTTTATGGATATTCCTCACCAAGACAGATACAGGTAAATCCATAAGGGCAACATCACAGGACCTTGATGCAGCGCTCCTTATGGGTGTAAACGTAAACTGGGTGAGAATGGTCACCTTTGGCATCGGGTTGGTCCTGGTTGCCGTCGCAGGCTGTCTTTTTCTCCCCATTTATTATTTATACCCTGCACTGGGAAAACAATTTACAAACATCGGATTCGTTATTGCTGTCATAGGTGGCATGGGTTCCACAGATGGAGCAATCATTGGTGGTCTGATCCTCGGAATTTTTGAATCTATGACAGCTACATATATTGGTATGGGGTGGGCACCCGCAGGAAGATTCTCAATATTCGTGGCAGCCCTTGTATTTCTCCCTGGAGGGGTTGCATCGATTCTCAGAAAGAGGAGGTTAGGAAAATGAAAAAATTCCTTCCCCTCATAGTTTTTGCCCTCCTGTGTATTGTGCCATTCTTTGGCTTAAGCACCTATGTTATGCACATACTCATACTCGTTCTCATATGGTCTGTAATCGGTATGGGTTGGAATATCCTCGGCGGATATACAGGTCAGGTTTCTTTTGGTCACGCTGCATTCTTTGGTATGGGTGCATATGCAGCGGGGCTTCTCTACCAGCACCTTGGCATATCCGCCTGGTGGGGGCTACCTGTTTGTGTGTTGATACTCACAGCACTATCACTTATCGTTGGATATATTTGCCTTCGGCTGAGAGGCGCCTATTTTGCCCTTGCAACCCTTGCGCTTGGAGAAATTTGCAGAGTAGCAGCAGAAAACCTTGTAGACTTTACCAAGGGCAACATGGGTATTATGCTCAGAGAAAGGACATGGGTTGATAAAACGTGGTATTTTTACATAATTCTCCTGATTGCTGCCGGAACGTACATACTGATTAAGATGGTCATGGAATCAAAGCTTGGATACTATTTTGTTGCAATCAGGGAGGACCAGGATGCAGCAGAATCGCTTGGGATAAACACGACCTTTTACAAAACGATCTCTCTCTGTATAAGCGGGGTTTTAACCGGAATCGCAGGCGCCTATTATATGAATTATATGGGTTATATTGACCCATCTACAGTATTTCCACTCTCTGAAGTATCAATTGCTACTGTTGTGGTTGTTATGGTTGGAGGCGCTGCCACATACTGGGGTCCCATTGTAGGTGCGGTAATCATGGTTTTTCTTGCCGAAGAAATACGCTCTATCCCTTTTATAGGGGCTGCCCATCAGACAATATTTGGTATTATACTGATTCTTATTATCATGTTCCTCCCGAATGGTATTGTTGGTGATTTCCGAAAACTGATTAAACCTCTTTCAAGGGCAAAAAGGGAGTGTCATCATGAGTTTAATTGAGGTCAGAAACGTTTCTAAGCAATTTGGTGGGCTCGCAGCTCTCACGGATGTTTCTTTTGTTTTGAACAAAGGGGAGATCCTTGGCCTTATCGGGCCGAATGGCGCTGGTAAAACAACAATGTTTAATGTAATCAACGGGTTTTACCCACCCACTAAGGGCGATGTCCTTTTAAAAGGGGAAAAGGTATCAAACCTGAAACCTCACGTCTTGTGCAAGCTTGGGGTTGCAAGAACTTTTCAGGTAGTAAAACCTTTACAGAGAATGTCCACTCTCGACAACGTAATAGCTTCTGCCTTTATACGCACAAAGAGTAAGGCTCAGGCTGAAGAAATTTCCATGGAAGTGCTGAAGTTTACAAATCTTTATGAGGACAGAATGTTTATATCAAAAGGTTTGCCGCTTGGCAAAAGAAAGAGGCTTGAAATTGCCCGTGCCCTTGCCACAAAACCTGAGATTATTCTGCTTGATGAGTCTTTTGCAGGGCTTAATCCTACAGAAATTAACGAACAGATAGAGATCGTAAACAAGATAAGAACGGATAAGGGAATAACAATACTGATAATCGAACACCATATGAGGGTGATCATGTCTATCTCTGACAGGATTGTTGTGTTGAGCTATGGCCAGAAAATAGCAGAAGGAACACCGTTAGAAATCGGCCGTAATCCCGTTGTGATTGAAGCTTATCTGGGAGAGGCACACAATGCTTGAGATAAAAAATATTGATGTTTTCTATGGCGATGTTCAGGTAATCTGGGATATCTCTTTTGAGGTAAAACAAAGTGAGATTGTTGCCCTCATTGGCGCAAACGGTGCAGGGAAATCAACAACCTTAAAAACAATATCAGGCATATTAAGGCCGAAAAAAGGTGAAATATTGTTCAACGGTATAGCCATACACAAGGTGGAGCCATACAAGCTTATCGAAACAGGGATAGTACATGTTCCGGAGGGAAGAAGGCTTTTTGTGGAAATGACCGTTGAAGAGAACCTTGACATGGGTTCGTTAAAGGGGGAAGCAAAAACTGATAGGGGAAAAACAAGGGCGCTGGTCTATGAAATATTCCCCAGACTTCTTGAACGGAAGAAGCAGCTTGCAGGTACCTTGAGCGGTGGTGAACAGCAAATGCTGGCCATAGGCAGAGGGCTTATGGGCAAACCAAAATTACAAATGTTTGATGAACCGTCTCTTGGCCTTTCCCCCATCCTTGTAAAAGATATTTTTAATGTCATTAAAAGGATCAAAGAAGAGGGTACCACTGTATTAATTGTAGAGCAGAACGTAAAACAGACGCTCGCAATAGCCGACCGGGCTTATGTGCTTGAGAATGGCAGAATAGTCATACAGGGGACAGGCGAGTCATTGCTGAACAATGAACATGTGAAAACAGCTTATCTCGGTGTCTAAGGGGAGTAAACAAGATGTCAGAATCCTCTACGTTCTGCTGTTTTACTGATGTTCATAATACCTTTAACATTTTTCTTCATCTCTTCATTTCCCGGGCCTGATTTTTTTATCTTTGAAGTAAATTTCTTCAAATTCCCTCACGAATCTGTATCCTGACTGCTTGACGTTTTTTTCTTCAATTGCTTATTCACAATAAGGGTATGTCCCTTATAATCTGCCGCCATTCTATTGTGTATATTATTTGACAAATCTGCCGTTTTTGTATTGAATTATGTCCATGTCGAACAAACCTGAATTTCCTGAATTTAAGCCTATAGAGCTGGAGGATCGTGATATTTTTCGTGAGGCCCTCAGACAGTATAAACCCCAGACCTCTGAATGGACATTCACCAATCTTTTTATCTGGCGCTCTCACTATCAATTCCAATGGTCGATATACAAAGATTGGCTTTTAGTAATGTGTGCTGAAGGTAAAAATAGCATGTATGCGATGCAGCCCATAGGGCCCACATCGAGGCAGGATGTTACCCGTATATTTTTAAAGTGGTTTCAGGAGGATAAGGGGGAAATACAGCCGTATATTGAAAAGGCCGATAGCAGGCTGATTTCGGAACTTTATGGGATGAAGAATCTGTCCATTGAACCAACGAGAGATCACTTTGACTATGTCTATCTCAGGGAAGACCTTGTCCAACTGTCAGGCAATAAATATCGTTCTAAAAGAAACCATATCAATCAGTTACTCCGCTCCTATGAATTTGCATATGTTCCCTTAAAGGATGAACATATAGATGCTTGTCTGGAACTCCAGGAAAAGTGGTGTAAGTTACGTCGTTGTGAAGAAGACCTGAACCTTTTGGGCGAGTGGGAAGCAATCCGGGAGATTTTAGCTCACTACGATGTCTTAGAAGTCCAGGGAGGTGTAGTTACGATTGAAGGGAGGGTAGAAGCATTCACCATAGGCGAGTTGTTGAATGATCAAACTGCCGTTGTTCATATCGAGAAAGCTAATCCAGAGATTGCAGGTTTGTATCCTATTATCAACCAGCAATGTTGTGAGAAATGCTGGCAGGATGTGTTTTATATCAACAGGGAACAGGATTTAGGCATACCTGGATTGCGTGAGGCAAAGCTTTCCTATTATCCTGACCACTTTGTTGAAAAGTTTCGTGTGAGGTTAATATAAGGGACAGAGAAAGAGTAAAGACTTTTTGAAAATGACAGTGAGTTAAATTCTTAAGACTTTAGCTCCCCGGATTTTACTTTCTTTAAGCTCGACAAGGGCTCTATTTGCTTCTTCCAGTTTAAATTCCTGAACCTCGGGTTTGATAGGGATTTCAGCCGCTAACTGGAGAAAATCAATGACATCCTGTTTTGCTACATTTGCCACGCTCTTTATTTCCTTTTCGAGCCAGAGGTGTGCCGTGTAATCCAGTTTTAAAAGGGATCCTTTGTCTATTTCTTCTTTTCGAATTGCGTTAATAACCAGCCTTCCTCCTTGATTCAAATTCTTCAGGGCTTCAACGATTGGCCTCCAGGCAGGCGTTGTATCAATGGCGCAATGTAATTTTTCTGGTGGTTCATCATCAATATTGCCAGCCCAAAAGGCTCCAAGTTTTTTCGCAAACCTTCTTTCTCCTTCATTTCTTGCAAATACAAAGATTTTTGAATTGGGGTATCTATGTCTTGCCATCTGAATTACAAGGTGGGCTGAAGCCCCGAATCCCACAAGCCCTAAGTTTTCTCCATCTTTCATGCCCGTTAATCTCAGTGACCTGTAACCAATTGTGCCGGCACACAAGAGGGGGGCTGCTTCAAGGTCAGAAAATAATTCGGGAATGGTATAGGCAAAGTCCTCTGAGATGGTAGTATATTCTGCATAGCCTCCCTGGACATCCCTGCCTGTTGCTTTAAACTGTTCACAAAGGTTATCATTGCCTTCAATACAGAACGTGCATTTCCCACAAGCAGAATTAATCCACGCAATCCCCACCCTGTCATTGATTTTAAATTTAGTTACTTTACTGCCTGTTTTGTCAACCTTTCCAACAATCTGATGTCCAAGGATAATAGGAAATTCTGAGGGAGGTATCCTGCCTTCAATTTCATCCAGTTCAGTATGGCAGACGCCACAGGCTGAGATTTTTATCAATATCTCCTTTTCTTCTGGAACCGGGATGGGTAAGTCCATTAATTCAAGAGGATGCTGATTTTCCTCAAGTTTGCAGATTTTATTTAACACCATTGCCTTCATTTTTTCTAACCTCCTTTTATTTACCATATATTGCCTTCCAGATTTTGATATTGTATACCATATGATACTAAATTCAAAATTCTAAGTTTTAGAGTTTGTTTTATTGTGTTGCATCTTTTTTGCACATACAGATAAAAAATGATATTGTAAAATTATTACAGGTTTTTGAATGAAGAAATGGGGGTGTTTTTATGGCAAGGTCTAAGAAAGTGTTTCGGGAATCCCTCCTGGACCATCTTGCATATTCTCTCGCAAAAGACAGGTACTCTGCGACACAAAAAGATAAGATGCATGCCTTTGCCCTGTCTGTAAGGGACCATCTGGCAGAGAATTGGATTAAAACCCAGCAACAGTATTACGATGTTGACACAAAGAGGATATACTATCTTTCCCTCGAGTTTCTCATGGGGAAACTATTAGAAAGTTATATAAACAACCTTGGCCTACGGAAAGAATATGAACAGATGTTGGATGTTTTTGGATTATCTTACGAAGAGATTATAGAGCTTGAGTGGGATACGGGATTGGGAAACGGAGGATTAGGAAGACTGGCTGCCTGTTTTCTCGATTCTATGGCAACCCTGCAATACCCTGGCTATGGTTATGGTATACGGTACGAATATGGTATATTTTCCCAGAGGATTAAAGATGGGTATCAGGTTGAGACCCCTGACAACTGGTTGAGGTATGGTAATCCATGGGAATTTCAGAGACCAGAGCTTCTGTATCCCGTTCGGTTTTATGGTAAAGTCAATCCTATTGTGTATGGGAGTGGCAGGTTACGTATGGTATGGACCGATACAGAAGAGGTTATGGCAATGGCCTATGACTATCCTATCCCTGGATTCCATAACAATACAGTCAATACCCTTCGTCTATGGTCTGCAAAATCCACCAGGGATTTTGACCTGGAGTACTTCAACAGCGGTGATTACATAAAGGCTGTGGAAAATAAAAACAATAGTGAAAACATCTCCAAGGTACTCTATCCTGACGACCAATCCATGGCAGGGAAGGAGTTGAGGCTTAAACAACAGTATTTCTTTGTTTCAGCAACGCTCAGAGATATTATCAGAAGATACAGGAAGTTTCATAAAGACTATGGATCTTTTCCTGATAAGGTTTCTATCCAGCTCAACGACACCCACCCTTCTATTGCCATAGCAGAACTTATGCGGATTCTCGTGGATGAAGAGGGACTTGAATGGGATGTATCATGGGAGATGACAATAAAGACCTTTGCCTATACCAACCATACAATCCTTGAGGAAGCTCTTGAGACATGGTCTGAAGAACTGATGGGCTCCTTATTGCCCCGTCATCTCCAAATTATTCAGGAGATTAACAGGAGGTTTTTGATACAGGTTGATTGTAAATTCCCTGGAGAAGAGGAACGCAAAAAAAAGATGTCCATTATCACAGATGGAGGGGAAGGAAGGGTACACATGGCCCGTCTCGCAATCGTAGGAAGCCATGCTGTAAATGGAGTCTCAGAGCTCCATTCCGGTATTTTGAAAGAGAATGTTTTTAATGATTTATTTACACTTTTTCCTGAGAGGTTTCAGAATGTCACCAATGGCATTACCCATAGACGCTGGCTTCTCGAATCCAACCCGAGGCTTGCAAAACTTATTACTGAAGCGATTGGAGATGCCTGGATAAAAGACCTCCACAAGTTGAAAAAATTAGAATCATTGGCAGATGACAGCGAATTTTGTAAGCGATTCCGTGAGGTTAAGGAAGCGAATAAAAACGCCCTGTCCAACTATTTAGGATGGACATGCAAACTGTCTTTTCGCTCCCCCTTCCTTTTAGACTGTCAGGTAAAAAGATTGCACGAGTACAAACGCCAGATTTTGAATATCTTCCATGCTATCACCTTGTATAACAGGATCAGGGAAGGAAGGATGGACGAAACGTTTACGCCGAGGACAATACTTTTTGCAGGGAAATCAGCACCTGGATATTTTTTGTGCAAACTAATCATCAAGCTTATACATGCTGTTGGGGATGTGATAAATGCGAATCCTGTGGTGAATGAAAAGTTACAGGTAATATTTGTTCCTAATTATAATGTTTCTCTGGCACAGCGCATCATTCCAGCGGCAGACCTGTCTGAGCAAATTTCTACAGCAGGTCTTGAAGCATCCGGAACAGGAAATATGAAATTTGCCTTAAACGGTGCTTTAACAATCGGCACACTCGACGGAGCTAATATAGAGATAAGGGAGGAAGCAGGTGAGGAGAACTTCTTTCTTTTTGGACTTATGGCAAAGGAGATTGCAGAGATGCATTCTACTTACAATCCTCAGGAGTATTATGAAAAAGATGGGGAGCTTCGACAGGTTATCAACCAGCTGTTAGAAGGTCACTTTTCACCGGATAATCATGGTTTGTTTTACCCTATCATCAAAACCCTTTTAGAGGGAGACAGGTATTTTGTCTTAGCTGATTACGCTTCATATATCAGTTGTCAGGAAAAGGTAAGCGAAGAGTACCAGAAAAAGGACAAGTGGACAAAGATGGCTATACTCAATGTGGCACGTTCAGGAAAATTTTCAAGTGACAGGGCAGTTCTTGAGTATGCTAAAAAGATATGGCATGTGTCCCCTGTACCCATCTGATACCATAACAGGAAAATGAATAAAAAAGGAGACATACAGTGCATTTAAGAAAGATAACGCTTTTCCCCGAAAAATATCCTGCGAAAGACTGTTACCCATTCAATTTGCACAATTTTCATATAACCAGATTGATAGCATTTAATACACCAGTTACCTTCTTTGTGGGGGAAAACGGTACAGGAAAATCAACGCTGATTGAGGCTATAGCACGTAGATGTAATATCCATATATGGGAACCTGTTGAAGAGCGCCGATTTGAGTTGAATAGATACGAGGAAGAACTCTATAGGTTTATCAGTGTAGAATGGACGGATGGAGTGGTACCTGGATCATTTTTTGCCTCTGCAATTTTTCAGCATTTTACGAATATCCTTGATCAATGGGCAGTAGCTTCTCCTAAGGTTCTTGACTATTTTGGCGGCAAATCTCTAATGACACAATCCCATGGACAATGCCACATGTCATATTTTAAGAGTCGTTTTCAAAAAAAAGGACTTTATCTTTTAGATGAGCCAGAAAATGCACTTTCACCGAAGACACAGTTGGAATTGCTTAACGTACTTGAAGATGTGGGTCAGAATGGTCATGCTCAATTTATTATTGCCACCCACTCGCCTATTTTACTCGCCTTGCCTGATGCCACGATATATAGCTTTGACCATGCGCCTGTTCAACAAATCAGGTATGAAGATACGAGTCATTATCAGATTTATAAAAAATTCCTTAATGACAGAGACACGCATATGTAGAAATTTTCATTCCTTTTTCGATCTGTCCGTTGCCTCGATAAACCCGTGTAGCGCATCGAAGTACTGGTCAAAGCCAACAAAAAATATATCATTATGATTTGCCTTGAGGATTATCAGTAGCTGTTTTTCCTTTGTTCCGATGTATTGATATAAATCCTGAGCCTCTTTTAGGGGAACGAGGGTATCATATTCGCCATGGATGATCAGGGTAGGAATAGAAATCCCCCGTATCATGTGAACGCAATCCAGGTATATCTGTTCCAGGTCTATATTGTAAGTAGGTATGTCAAGGTGTGTGAGGATGCTTACAATACTTGGAAAGCCGCTTTCTATGATAAGCCCCTTGATACTATCCTGATAGTGGTAGGCAAGTTCCAGTGCGGAAACGCTCCCGAGAGACCTTCCCATAATCCACAGGTCGTGTTTAAAGCCCCCTTTTGCAAGTTCTTCTTTTATTGCTTGAAAGATGATATGGGCATCGCGAACAGTATCCGTTAACGTTGGAACTCCGCTACTTTTGCCATAACCCCGGTAATCTGCAACGACGAGGTTAAGTCCCCTTTGCATGTATAGTGGTGCAGTTTCGTCATAATCACTCACCACTTCTCCGTTACCATGGAAAAACAAAATCCATGGCCATGTATCATTCCCCACATAAAAACGGCATGAAACAGAAATACCATTATCTACCGGAACAGAAAGGTCAAAGGCGTTCTCTGGGCACTCTGTGTAGTAATTGAAGGGAAAAAATATGTTGTGAAGGATTGTTGTTCGGTCAATATGTGAGTAATCAGGAGATATGTTATTTGTTGAAACCATAAAGGTAATCTCCATACGTAACAGTCTTACCATGAGTAGAAATGGGCTTGAAAGGAGGGGAGCTTTGTGTTACATTCATTGGGCACCTCTTGGATAGGGTATGTTGTTCATTATTGCATGAGATTTTGGATACCTCAAGTCATTTTCCAATAGGTAAGATACTTTACAATTGATTAAGGTAGAAACAATGAAACAAAACGAAAAATTAGCCTTAGGCAGGGATTTGTTCATTTTCTGGTTCGTTATATTTCTCGTTGTGCTATTCTGGAAACATAACGTTGTAGTAACAGTAATCCTGCTTGTTTCTTACCTGATAAGGTATTATTTCTGGCCCAACAGGGAAGACCATGTTTTATATGTTGCTGGTGCAATCCTCGGCCCTACAGCAGAAATAATAGCCACAAAGACTGGTATCTGGAAGTACACGCTTCCCACTTTCCTCAATATTCCGGTTTGGCTCCCCTTTGCGTGGGGATTTGCTGCGGTTCTGATAATCAGGATTGCTCAAACTTTTGTGAAGAAGGAATAATGGTTATCTTTTTTGGTGGACTTATAGGTACGGGAAAAACTTCTCTGGCAAAGATGGTTGCCAGAACATTACAAACCCCTTACTACGAGGTAGATAAGGTGAAGAAAGAAGTTGTCCACGCTGATCCACGTTTAGAATATAACCTGAAGTATAATGTGCCATTTCCAGATGAAGCGAGGATGGTAATGTTCAACAGGGCAGTTGAAGATTTTGTTGAATTATCAAAGACGAACGAGCACTTGATTGTTGATGAGACTCTCCATAAAAGATTACCGAGGCAGATTTTATTTGATGGGGCTAAAAAATATTTTGGAGGATATATCATTATCTGGGTAAAGACAGATGAGGAGATTATACGAGAGAGGCTAACAAGCGATGAGAGGACAGAACATATTCTGGGAGACCCTTTCGGTATGTACCTCTCCCTCAAGAAGGAATTTGAAGAATTTGACCATGTTGATATTGTCTTTGAAAACAGTCAAACCTTAGATGTAGCTGCAGAAAGGTTAACCGGCCTTATCAGAGAGAAACTCCAACAGCATTTGGTATAATTTTACGTTGTGAAGAAAGGGAAGAAAGGTATGCAGAAAATACTAATAGATACAATAATCATTCTGTGTTTGTCCTATCTGGTCATAATGGTCGTCCTGTATCTCAAGCAGGGAACAATGCTCTATGCGCCTGAGAGAGATGTATTCCGGACTCCCCAAAATATAGGCCTTGCATATGAAGAGGTGAATTTTCAGACAGAAGACGGAATTACCATTTCCGGCTGGTATATTCCGGCAAAAGATGAAAAAGGAACAGTTCTTTTCTGTCACGGTAATGCAGGGAACATATCCCACAGATTGGATTCCGTTGGGATTTTTCACAGCCTCAATTTCAGCGTATTAATCTTTGATTACAGAGGTTATGGAAAGAGCGAAGGAAAGCCATCTGAAAAGGGAACATACCTTGATGCTGAGGCTACATGGGATTATCTGGTCAATGTAAAAAAGAAATCACCTGAAAACATTGTAATCTTTGGCCGTTCACTGGGAGGCGCAATAGCAGCGGAGATTGCGTTGAAAAAGAACCCTGCCTGTCTGATTATAGAGTCGAGTTTTACATCTATACCGGAACTTGCAGCGAAGCTTTATCCATGGCTCCCTGTGAGATACCTATCAAAGTTCAAATACTCAACTGTAGAAAAAATTCGCTTCATTAAATGCCCCAAATTGATCATTCACAGCCCTGAAGATGAGGTAATACCTTATAAATTTGGCAAATCGCTTTATGAAAACGCTTCATTGCCTAAAGAGTTTCTGGAAATCAAAGGCGGACACAACGAGGGGTTCCTTATCTCAGGCAAGGTATACAGCGAAGGGGTAAAAAAGTTTTTAGAAAAATACCGTGGCCTATAGCATGAAGTTCCATGTTTCGGGTTACGTGTTCCGCATTCAGCTTTTTAGACTCGCCGCAACTTGTAACTCGCAACGTCTATTGCTCAAATTCTCATCTTCACATCTTTTGAATTTCTGACAATTCCTTCAGCAGTTCCATTGACCTCTGTGCTTCAGCAGGATTCAGACTACCCAGCCCGCAACTTGTTGTGAATAGCCAATCTATCTTATCCGTTTCAGGATTTATCGTATCGATGCTTTCACAAAATTTTTCCCGTAAGTTCAAAATATCATCTATTGAGGTATCCAATACCTTTTCAGAGGAAGGAACAATACCTGGGGATACGTGGCCGCCCTTTTTCAGAAACCTTGCAAGGTCTTCCTTGAAATAAAAGATGGTCTCCAAGAAGTTGAAAGCGTCGTAGTTGATAATATCAGTATCAACATTGAATAATACTGACCAGTCTGTATTTCCACAGCAGTGAATACCCCTTTTTGCTTTGAGCCCTCCCGATACCTCGTTTAAAAGGGCGACAGTATCCTCTTTAGAGACAGATATATAGGCCGAGCCAAAGGAAACGAGATAAGGTTCATCAAAGAATATTATGACATCCTTTTCAGGATATGATGCTTTTATGGTAGCTATCATCCATTTTGCCTTCATATTCAGAGCTTTTTTAATCATATCAAAAAATCCGTAGTTATATATAATAGGTTTGCCTTTTTCATCCTTAAGCCCCAACCCCATGCTGAAGGGTCCCGTGAGCTGGCCTTTGATGAATTTTGTATCGTCCTTAATCTCTTTAAGCCTTTCTAAAAATCTATAGAAACCAGGCGCCATTTTATCTGAGATGGCAAAGGCATCGAGTTTTTCACTATAAAAATTCTCATAGAATTGTTCTATTCCTTGTGTTTTTTCTGTATCTATAACTACTGTGCCTTGTGTTTCGTCAATAACAACACAGGGAACTGATTCGAGAAAGGGGATATACATGTTTTCAATAGGTGACCTTTTTGGCAGTTGCGGCCAGAAGGGTATTTCCCTGCATGTAGAAAATATTAAATCTATTGCTTCATCTGCTTCTGTGAAAGGGAAACTTCCAATACCGGTAATCATTCTTCGTCAACCTCGAGGCATTATTTTTTTAAGCAATTTTTAACACACTCTTTATGTGTATGTAAATAGGATGTTCTTGTCTACCACCCGCCTTTTGCATTCTGCTTAGCGCTTACTCCATACTCCTTAATACCTATCCACGCCTGGGTCTTTTGAGCAACAGGATAAGCGGGAGAGTGCACAGCAACAGTATCCCTAATAAAAAGAAGGTGTCATTGAATGAAATCATAGTCGCTTGCCTTATGAGGTCTTTATAGATTATGGCGTTTGCTACCTTCTGTGAGATGGCATCAACAAAACCCCTATAATGAAGGAGAACTTTTATTTTTTCCAGACCTATCTGGTATGGAATGTCAAAAACGGTAAGATGCTCAACAAGACTCAACTGGTGGATCTGTGCCCTTCTCGCAAGCACTGTTGTCACGAAAGCTACGCCAAAGCTTCCGCCGAGATTCCTGATAAGATTGAACAGGGCTGTTGCGTTGCTCATCTCCTCCTTTTTTATTGTTGAGAGGGTAAGGATTGTGACGGGTATGAAGATGAATCCCATACCTAAACCGAGTGTTATTCTTGGCCACATGATTGAGAAAAAATCTGCATAGAGGTTAAAATTTGCCATCGTGAATGTTGAATAGGAACATACTGAGAGTCCGAATAACAGAAGGATCTTTGGGTTTACCCTTGTAACAAGCCTGCCTGCAATTGAAAGGGCTAAAATTGATGCAAAACCACCAGGACCGAGTACGAAACCAGCGAGGGTTGCTGTATAGCCCATCAGGGTCTGGAGGTATACAGGAAGAAGGACAATACTCGCAAACATACAAAAAAAAGTGAAAAACAGGATCATATTGCCTGAGGAAAAGGAGATGTTTTTAAATATTTTTAGGTTGATGACCGGCTGTTTGCTCTTCAACTCGACCACTAAAAACAGTATCAAGGATGTGAAAGAGATAACCGTTAACCAGGTAATCATATTTGATGAAAACCAATCCTCTCTTTGTCCCTGGTCAAGCAATACCTGAAGACATCCGAGACCAAGGGCAATAAAGGCTAAACCTGGATAGTCCATCTTCATTTTCGTTCTCTGCATATAGTGAGGGTCTTTTATGAAGAGCATGCTCATGATTATGGAGATTATGCCGATAGGGATGTTTATGAAGAAGATCCATTGCCACGACCAGTTATCAGTAATCCAGCCCCCAAGCAAGGGACCGACAATAGGTCCGAACATGATGCCTGTCCCGAAGAAAGCCATTGCGATGCCGTGCTCGCGTGGCGAGAAGGTTTCAAGAAGTATAGACTGCGATATGGGCTGGAGCGCACCACCGCCAATGCCCTGAAATACCCGGAAGACGATGAGGCTCTGAATGTTCCATGAGAATCCGCACATGAGCGAACTGAAGGTGAAAAGGGCTATTGAGAAATTGAGGTAGCGTTTTCTTCCAAAGCGTTTACTTAACCACCCGGTAATAGGTATGATGATTGCGTTTGATACGAGGTACATTGTGATAGACCATGTGGATTCGTCGAGACCTGCAGAGAGACTTCCCCGTATATGATCCAGGGAGACGTTTACCACTGACATGTCTATTATCTCGATCAGCGTCGGGAGCATTACGGTAATAGCAACAATCCATTTATTCATTAACGAACGATCACGGTTGGTATGACAGACATACCTATTCTCAGGGTTTGTTCTTTATCGGTATCCTTATCGAGGATGATCTTAACAGGTATTCTCTGGACTACCTTCACATAGTTACCGGTAGCATTTTCAGGGGGAAACAGGGAAAAGGTTGTGCCTGTTCCTGCCATTATGCTGTCTACGACACCTGTTAATGTTTTTTTAGAATATGCGTCTACCTGTATTTTTACTTTATGTCCTGGTTTTATCTTCTGTAGCTGTGTTTCCTTGTAGTTTGCAACTATCCAGATATCGTCAAGGGGCACAACGGCGAGCAATGGTAGCCCGATGCTTATCTGGTTTCCCACTTCCACGGATTTTTTTGTTACATACCCATCTGTCGGGGTATAGATTTTTACATAACTTTTATTCAGAAGGCTGCCCTCAAGTAAGGTTTGCCGTTGTTTTATTGTTGCACTTTGCGTGGTAATTGCAGCTTCAGCCTGTTTGATGATTGAAAGTTGAGCCTCCTGGGATGCCTCTAACTGTTTCACATGCTCCCGTGCTGCCTTTAACTGGGCCTCAGAGACCTCAAGGGCGGTCTGTGTTTTTTCATACCTTTCTTTTGAAATAGCATCATTTTTAAAGAGATTTTCAGCCCTCTTCATGTCAAGTTTCGCCTGACGGACATTGGAATCCTGGAGTTCTACATTAGCCTTTGCCGTGTCCACTGAAGCCTTTATTTCCTGAAGCTGTTTTTTTGCTGCTTCGGATTTGTTCTGGGTTTCGGAAAGCCTAATCTTTTCAGTTTCAAGGGCGGTGGATGCCTCTTTGACCTTGATATTGTAGTCAACTTCGTCAATCTCTATGAGAAGGTCACCTTTTTTTACGGGTTGATTGTCCCTCACATGTATTGTTTTAACTGTTCCGCCA
This sequence comes from uncultured delta proteobacterium, assembly GCA_903822335.1. GTDB lineage: Bacteria > Desulfobacterota > Syntrophorhabdia > Syntrophorhabdales > Syntrophorhabdaceae > CAIJOT01. The sequence goes on along the minus strand of CAIJOT010000150.1, from coordinate 33,665 downwards.
ACCTTTGAGGCTATCACATGGATCCTTCCTTCAACAAAGGCATTATCTGTGGCGATATGTGTTGCCTTGTAATGGAGGTAGAGGAAAAGGAAGATAAGGCAAAGAATGCCAAAAGTCACAATCCCGAAAAGGAGCAGACCTTTTCTTTTTGTATTCATATTGTTGTTTGTTTCATCCATCGTTATCTGTATACCTCTAATAAATCCTTACCCGTTGAATACATAAAACCTGCTTCTGCCCTGAACAGGTCGTACAGTGATTTATAATAGTTTGTTTCAGCAATGGTTAAGAGGGTTATTGCGTCAATCACGTCGGTTGCTGTGCCGATACCTTCTGAATATTTTATATTATTGATCCTGAGATTCTCTTCTGCCTGTGATATTGCATCTTTTGTAACCTTGACCTTCTCCTGTGCATTGACCAGTTCAAGGTAGTATCTTTCCACTTCAAGTTTGATGTCATCTATCAGCTTTTTTCTTTCAATGAGTATTTTCATCTTTTGTAGCGTTATTTTGGATAGTTCCGCTTTTGTGCTGCCTCCACTCAAAAGATTAAAGTTCATCCCGAGCATAACTGACCAGTTTCCTTCAAAGAGCTGGTATTTGTTCTTTAAATAATTGTACTTCCCTTCAGCGAAAAATTTTGGGAAGTATTCCGATTTCCTTGAAGTCCCTTCAAGGTTTACGGCTTCTAAGGTCGTATCGACGATTCTCACTTCATGTCTTTCCTTTTCAGCCTGTTCAAAGGCTTGATTTAGCTCAAATGAAACCGGTATGGTCCTCGTAACCTCCTCAATTTCTAAAGGAGAAGTCAAGGATTTTGCAAGTAAGTTGTTCAACCTCGAAGTATTTATTTTTTTCATATTCCTTGCCGTTAATAGTTTTTGTTTTGCATCAGACAACCTAACCTCTGCCTGAAGAAGCTCGTTCTTTGTTATAGCGCCTTCTGTATAGAGGTGTTTTGTAACTTTCAGATGGGACTCAAGTCTCTCCTTCTCTTTCTCGGAAACAGCAATCATCTTTTCGGATTCAAGTAACTCAAAATAGGTCAGGGCAAATTGCAAGGCTATGAAATTTTTTACCCTGCTGAGGTCAATTATTTTTGTTTCAAAAATCTTTTTACTTGCCTCATGGAGGGACGATATTCCTTTGAAGTCATAGAGTATCTGCTGAACGCTTAGTGTATATGTGTAATAGCTCTTTTCTGCGGTGTAGACAGTCTGTGGTCCGATTCTGGTGCCTGGCTGATGCTCTATGTAGTTCTGGGTATAGTAAGCATTGATATGGGGTAAAAGTCCGGAACGTGCAATCAGTGTATCAGCTTCAGATATAGATGCTTCATGTTGTTTAATCTTGATAAGTCTGTTCTCTTCCGTAACAATCTTTAAACCAGAGGGGAGGGTGAGTTTTTCTGCATAGAGGAAGTTGACCCACAGCATGCACAGAAGAATTGTGCCACTTATCAGAACAGCAATTTTTTTATTTTTCGCACTCATCCCAGTGTATTCTTATTAAAAAATTTAAAGAACCTTCTTGTAATGTCAGATATATTTGTGTGATTAGGTAAGCCATAGGCAATAAAGTTATCTCAAATTATATGGGCCGTGAAGGATTTGAACCTTCGACCAATTGATTAAGAGTCAACTGCTCTGCCGGACTGAGCTAACGGCCCAAAGGTGATTTTTTATAACATACCAATGGAGAGAAATTCAAAAGAAATTTTTTTATATGTCTTTGTACAAAATGGTTTTTTATCTGCTATACTTGTTAATAGAAGTAAAATACATTTAAAAGGGGGATTGATTATGTATTTTATGAACATCTGCACGTGGGCACCGGAAGATGAAAAGGAAGTGTCAAAAAGAAGGGCAAAGTGGAAGTGGCCTAAGGGCGTGAAAGTAATCTTTGAGTTTCTTGACCTCCAAGGTTGCCGATATTTTAATGTTGTGGATACTGATTCGAGAGGGTTAATTGCGAGCAGAGCGGAATGGATAGACGTTATGGTATTTGAAACTTTCCCCGTTTTGCCTTTTGGGGAGAGCAAGGGCTTATTACAGAAATAAGCACCAACAGGGAGAGCTATATAGGCTAAAATAATTTTTTGTCGTATTGAAACGAACGCGGGATGTAAATCCCCTATTTCACGTGGGGGTTTACCTCCCTTTCACGAGATGTAATCTGTTTTATATTAAGAATAACATTTTCCATCCTTCTTGTCTCTTTACCCTTGAATCTTGAATTTGTCTGTATACCCTTGATAACACTGGGTTTACAAAAAAATAAAAATACGTTGACTAAAGGTGCCCCTTATGTTAAAAAAGATGGGTCTGTAATGGTTATGTCTTTATCAGACAGCAAAAGGGATGTAGTCAAATCTCTTATAAGCTACAGTTCGCTTGGCTTGGAGATGGGGCTCTCCGTAGCCATAGGTATTGCAATTGGTTATTTCCTCGATTCTTTTTTTAAGACATATCCATACCTGACGATTATATTTATGATTTTTGGTATTGTGGCTGCCATGAAGACGATATACGTTTTGCTAAAGAAGATTGCAAAAGAAGATGAAAGAGACAACAGCAAGTGATATTGAGCATATAAATGTTTTCATTCTTGTTCTCGGGTCTATCCTGTCTTTAGTGATCATGAGAGAGTTCAAGTACCTGTTTAGCTTTGCAGTTGCGAGCTCTATCATGACATTGAATTTCAGATTCTTGAAAAAAATAATAGAGGGTGGTTTTCTCCAATCAACGGTCAGTAAAAAAAATATCCTCATAAAACTACCATTAAAATTTCTTATCCTTGCAGGACTTTTGTGTGTAATCATTATCTATGGAGACATAGATGTGATCTTTTTCCTTATCGGGCTATCAACAGTCTTTCTTTCTGTTGTAATAAATCAGGTCATTATGTTTTGGGGTCCTGCGGCAAAAAGGAGGCAAAAGGATGGAGCATGAAGTATTTACATGGGCGTCTTTATTCCCATTTTTAAAAAAGTTACCCCCCCATGTATCAAATGCTATCATTGTATCAGTAATACTGCTTATAATCGTGGTGCTTGGTTACAGACAGTTGAGAAGAACTGAGGATGAGATTGTCCCTGAGCCTAAAATCACATTCAGGAATTTTGTTGAAATGATAGTAGAAACCCTTTCCAATATCATAGTGGATACGATGGGTCCGAGGGGTAAAGAGTTTGTATTGATTGTTGGAACCCTTGCCCTTTTCATACTTTTCAATAACCTCTCCGGACTTGTACCGGGTTTTTTACCTGCCACTGATAATGTGAATACCACATTCGCATGTTCTCTCACAGTCTTTATGATGACACACTACTATGGTTTCAGGGAGCATGGTATAAAATATCTAAAGCAGTTCGTGGGACCTTTCTGGTGGCTTGCTCCTTTGATGGTTCCCATAGAACTCATCGGGCATATGGCAAGACCCTTATCGTTAGGTTTAAGGCTTTTTGGGAATATCACGGGTGACCACCTCGTAACAGCCATATTTTTTGGTCTCGTTCCTTTGATGGTTCCTCTGCCGGTTATGTTCCTCGGGTTATTTGTGGCATTTGTTCAAACCTTTGTGTTTATGCTTTTATCAATGGCATATTTTTCTGGGGCAATTTCCCATGAAGAACATTAAAAAATATATAAGAAAGGGGTGAGATGTAATGAAAAAATTCCTATTAGTCATGATGCTCCTTGGGATTTTTGTTAGCTTTTCTTTTGGTTTTGCAATGGCTGCTGAAGAGGCAAAAGGTCTTGATTCAGCGGTTAAGCAGATGGTAGCACTTGCGGCAGGTTTTGGTGTTGCTATTGCAGCTTTCGGAGGAGCTCTCGGACAGTCAAAGGCTATAGCATCAGCATTAGACGGCATTGCCAGAAACCCGGGTGCTGCTGGTAAGATAGTAACCCCGATGATTATCGGTCTGGCAATGATAGAATCACTCGTAATATATTCTCTCGTTGTTTCTTTGCTTTTAATCTTTAAACTCTAAACGGGTTATGGGGCGGATCATATATCTGCCCCATATGATTTTGTAACGAAAGTATGGGGGTAAAAATACAAGGTACACCCGGTAATCTTTACAAAATTGTAAAAGATTTTCTGAGAGACTTCTATACAGAATCTAAAAGAGGAACAATTCAGCATAAAAAGGCTATCACTGTTTTTCTTTCCTTTGTCTTTTTATGCTTCGCTCTTAATTGTCATTGCAGCTTATAAGATTTCAGAGATGCCTTTTTTCTGTGGATTGTGCCATAACATGAAGGTCTATGTAGATTCATGGAAGGCTTCCACGCATAAGAATGTTGGGTGCCTTGAATCGTTGCAGAAGATGATGAAAGACAAAAGGGAAGGGAAGGTCATTATACTGGATTAGAGGAATGAAGGATTAGATTGTGACCTATGTACCGATTGATTTTTCCCATCCCTGTCCGAAATCAGCAAGAGGTTTTATTTCAATGATTTCAAAGGCTACCACAGCATGAATGAGTTTGGCTGCTGCCTCTCCAACCACCTTCGTTACCTGAGCCCTAAAAGCGTCAAGCTTCTCTCCTGCAGTCTGACAATCTGTCATTTTCACATAGAGCCTGACCCCTTTCCACTCTGTAGGGGTTTTCCCTGGTTCCATAATCATAAAGACCCCGTTCGGATTTTCCTGTAGGTATACAAAGGTTCTGTTCTTGCCCAATCCCATGACAATCGTCTTTTCGTCAATCATACGGGGTGAGCCGAAATATGCGACGTTCACTTTGCCATCCTTATTTGCCGTACTGAAACTTCCGAGCCTTGGTTGTTTGTTGAAATATTCCATTAATTTTATGGACATATGATACCTCCTTTAAAAGATAAATACCCTGCACCTTGCAATATGCTTATTATAACACAAGACAGATTCAAGCTTCTATTGTTTTTGTCTCTTTTGACAAGGGGGCAAAAGAACATTAGAATATAGCGTTATGGGTATGTTCAGACTTGTAAGTGACTATATGCCAAAGGGCGATCAGCCTGAGGCGATTGAAAAACTCACAAAAAACATACAACAGGGTATACACCATCAGGTCTTGCTTGGGGTAACAGGTTCAGGAAAGACATTCACCATGGCAAATGTGATTGAAAGGGTTCAGAGACCCACCCTTGTCATATCCCACAACAAGACACTTGCGGCCCAGCTTTATACTGAATTCAAGACCCTTTTCCCTGAAAATGAGGTGCACTTCTTTGTAAGCTATTATGATTACTACCAGCCTGAAGCATATAAACCACAAACAGACACATACATAGAAAAGGATGCCTCGATCAACGAAGAGATTGACAAATTGAGGTTGCTTGCAACGAATGCACTTTTTGAGAGGGATGACGTGATTATCGTGGCAAGCGTATCATGCATCTATGGGCTTGGTTCACCGGAGGCTTACTATGGCATGCTCGTCTATCTTGAAGATGGACAACACATCACAAGGCCAACCCTCCTCGACAAACTCATACAATGCCAGTATGAGAGAAATGATATGGATTTCTACAGGGGTAAGTTCAGAATCAGGGGTGAGACGATAGATATTTTTCCAGCCTATGAAGAGAATAAGGCATTCCGGGTGATCCTCAGCGAGGAAAGGGTATCTGCGATTTACGCCATTGACCCTTTGAACGGAAGGGTGATTGAAAAACTGAAAAGATGCACGATATACCCGGCAACCCATTATGTAACTCCGAGGGAAACACTTGAATCAGCAGTAAAGTCTATCGAGGGAGAATTAAAGGAGCACCTCCAGATATTGAAATCACAGAATAAGCTCCTTGAGGCACAGAGGCTCGAGATGAGGACGAAGTATGATCTTGAGATGCTCAGGGAGATTGGCTATTGTCAGGGCATAGAAAACTATTCGAGGCATCTCACGGGGAGAAAACAAGGAGAGCCACCGCCAACCCTTATGGATTATCTGCCAAAGGATGGCCTCATTATGATTGATGAAAGCCATGTCACAGTCCCACAGCTTATAGGTATGTACCGGGGTGACAGGTCGAGAAAGACAACGCTCGTGGAATACGGATTCAGACTTCCTTCTGCCCTGGATAACAGGCCATTGACCTTCGAAGAGTTTGAGGAGAGGGAAAGGCAGGTTCTCTATATATCGGCTACCCCTGCACGTTACGAGTTGGAAAAGGCTAAAAGCCATGTGATAGAGCAGGTTATAAGACCCACAGGCCTCATGGACCCCCTCATCGAGGTAAAAGAAGCAAAGAACCAGGTAGACACCTTACTGCCCGAGATTAACAAGGTTGTTAAAAATAAGGAGAGGGTGCTTGTTACCACGCTTACAAAGAGATTTGCCGAAGACCTGACAGATTTTCTCCTCGATGCAGGCATAAAGGCGAAGTATCTCCATTCTGACATTGATACTCTCGAACGGGTTGCCATTGTGAGGGATTTGAGGCTGGGGAAGTTTGATGTCATCGTCGGTGTGAACCTGTTAAGGGAAGGCCTTGACCTTCCTGAAGTATCCCTCGTTGCAATACTCGATGCCGATAAGGAGGGATTCCTCCGTTCTGAGACATCACTTATCCAGACATGCGGGAGGACAGCACGGAATATCAACGGCAGGGTCCTCATGTTTGCTGATGTGATGACAACGTCCATGAAAAGGGCAATTTATGAAACGGAAAGGAGAAGGAAAATCCAGGAGGAATACAACAAGAAAAACGGGATAACACCTGAAGGAATCAAAAAAGACGTAGTGGACATTCTTTCATCCATTTATGAGAAGGATTATTATGATGTTTCCCTTGATGAGCTTGATGAAAAAGGCATAGAACCGAAGAAATTGTCAAGGATGGTCAAAAAATTAAAGAAAGAGATCAATGGAGCGGCAAAAAGGTGGGATTTTGAGAAGGCAGCCCAATTAAGGGACCGGCTGTTGAAGCTTGAACAGATGGAGTTAACCCTTTAAACCAGTGTATAGCGTACAGCGTAGAGCATAGAATATAGGTGTGGAGTATTAACCTTTGATTGATGAGACAATCATAAACAGCTTACCAGACACATCGGGAGTTTACATATTCAGCGACAGAGATAAAAAGATTTTATATATTGGGAAAGCGAGGCACATAAAGGATCGGGTAAGGAGTTATTTTGGTGAAGGAAAAAAGGATGTCAAGACAGAACGTCTTGTGAAGAGAATAGAGCACATTGATGTTGTGGTAACGGGCAACGAAAAAGAGGCCTTTCTTTTAGAGAACAACCTCATCAAGGAACATACACCAAGGTATAATGTAAATCTCAAGGATAATAAAACCTATATCTCTTTGAAGCTCACCCTGAAGGACAATTTCCCCGCCCTCTACGTGACAAGGGAAATTAAGGATGACGGAGCTTTATATTTTGGGCCCTATCCCCATGCAAAGGATGTGAAGGATGTGTTAAAAATCGTGCAGGGATTGTATCCCATCAGGAGATGTAAGAATACTGTCTTTAAAAAACGGAAGAGGGCGTGCATACTTTTTCAGTTGGGAAAATGTCTTGCACCATGCACAGAAAGAATAGAAGAAAAGGCATATAAGGCAATCGTTGATGAATTGGTAGATTTTCTCTCAGGGAAGGATGAAAACCTTTTGAAAAAACTGGAGCAACGCATATCGAAGGCTGCTGAAAGCTGGAATTTTGAAGAGGCGAGGGCATTGAAAGAGAGATATGTCGCCATACAAGAGATGGTTGAAAAACAGCATGTTCATGAGCACCTTGGAAAAAATAGGGATGTGTGGGCTTTTCTGGAGGAGGAAAAGGGATTAAAAGGTGTACTCCTCAACTTCAGGAAGGGGTTGCTGATATCAAAAAGGTTATTCAGAGAGCCACTTTTAGCAACGGCATTCAAAGAGGTCCTGTCGTCGTTTTTGTTTCAGTATTACAGTATAAGACCCATACCTGATGAGATAATCCTGTCCGAGAAGATTGAAGATATGCTGTTCCTCGAGAAGTATTTGAGGGAGAGAAAGAGTGGTTCCGTAAGGCTATACGGGCCTTCAGGTAAGGCATCAAAGGAGATGATTGCCCTTGCTGTTGAAAATCTTCATGAAACTGAACCTGTTGCCATAGAAAAAGCTTTTAAAGAGGCGATGCATCTGAGAAGGGAGCCTTCAAGGATTGAGGTATACGATATATCCCATATCCATGGGAAGAATCCTTCTGGTGTGATGGTGGTATTTGAAGATTTTCAAGCAAAAAAGAGTGCCTACAGGGTATTTCATATAAGGGGCGCTTCTTCGATGGATGATATTGCCATGATGGGTGAGGTAATACGAAGGAGGGTAAAGGATGAGAAGATACGACCTTTACCTGATTTGCTGCTCATTGACGGTGGGAAAGGCCATCTTTCTGCTGTATTGAAGGCGCTGCGGGAATTCAATGTTGATACAGGCGTGGTGGGGATTGCGAAAGGTCAGAGGAGAAAAAGGATGGAAGACCTGATATATCTCCCTTTAAGGAAAAACCCCCTCTTACTACCGAAGACTTCACCTGTGTTTAAAGAGATAGTGAAGATGAGGGATGAGGCACACAGATTTGCCTTATTGTCACATAAAAGGTGGAAGAAGAAAGAAGACCTGACTAATTTACATCATAATAATATGCTGAAGGCTGATAGCTACGATCCATGAGCTAATTTCATTTAATTATGAGTTTGACGAAGGGAAGATTGTGTGTCAGAGAACAGGCCGAAAAGCCCTCTGGGAAAAACGTGGTAATAAAGGTGGGAATAAGTGAATGGAGTGACGAATGACAATTATCGAATTGCGAATGGGAATCCAATATGTTTTGAGTAACGTTGGAAATATTAATAATGGAGGATAGTTAGATGGGAAAAGTAGTGCAGGGAAAATGGGAGAAAAAAGAAGGCGAAAAGCCGTTGCACACCAAAGCAAACAACGATAAAGAGAAGGTCTATCAGTTAAAGATATCCCTGATGGATAGCAATCCGGAGATATGGCGGCAGGTCCTCGTGTCAGGCAATACAACCCTCGGAAAACTGCACCGAATTATCCAGAACGTTATGGACTGGACGGATTCTCACCTCCATGAATTTATCGTAAAAGATGTTTCCTACGCTGACCCTGATCCTGAAATGGAGATGGACAGGTCGAAGAACGAAAACAGGGTCCGTCTTTATGAAATTGCTCCTGTAGCAAAGAGTTCATTCGTGTATGTCTACGATTTTGGCGATGGGTGGGAGCATAAGATAAAGGTTGAGAAGATAATGGACAATCACGAGAGGTTTTCGGGGCGTCCAGTCTGTCTGGAGGGCGAGAGCGCTTGTCCCCCGGAAGACTGCGGCGGCATATACAGCTATTATGACATGCTGGAGATTATAAAGAACCCGAAACACCCCGAATATGAAGACACAATGGAATGGCTCGGTGGCGAATTTGACCCCAACGTATTTGACCTGGACGAGACGAATCAGATACTGAAGAAGATGAGATGAAAGAAGGGAATGTCGAAAACCTTATCCCTATCCTCTATTAAGACAAAATCATCAACCTAATAATCAACCTAATCATCAACTTGATTTTATCTGGTATGAGAAAGCTCTTCCCTTTCCAACAGGATTAATCACATCTAATTTAACCAGCTTTAAAATCTCTTTATGTGCGGCTTGAGATGAATATCTAAACATTTCTCTTATATCTTTGTTTGTTATTTTTCCATTCTTGTTTATAAATTCGATAATCCTCATCTGTTTTTCTGTTAAGGCAATCTGTCCTTTTCTTGTTTTTCTTAATCTCTCGCTACTGAGCCTTATTACCCTCTCCTTCACCGCAGTTATACTTAAATTAACTCCTTCAACAAAATATTCAAGCCATACCGTCAAATCCAGTGTCTCTTGATTGACCCTTTGTAAGGCCCTGTAATATGATTGTCTGTCTGTATCATAGTAATCATCAAGACAGAAAAACTGCTTAATATCAAAACCTCTCAGATAAAGTATTAAACTTGCCAACACCCGGGCGGTTCTACCATTACCGTCAACAAACGGATGGATTCTTACAAACTCATAGTGGGATATTCCTGCCTCAAGTACAGGGTCAAGTTCATTTGCCTCAGAGGAATTTAACCATTCCGTCAGTTCTCTTATCAGAGAAGGGACATATTCGTTAGAGGGAGGTCTAAAGGTGATTTCGCCTGTCAGCCTGTTTGCTACTACTACATAACGATTGCGATATACTCCACAATCAGAAGGACTCTCAAGTGTTTCCTGTGTTAATAATTTGTGTATATTTAATATGGTATTTTCTGTAATTATCTTCCCGGGAGCTAATTTTTCAGTGTTTTCCAACACGCCCAAATAATTCAGGACTTCTTGCCTGTCTTTTCGGGTTGCCATCACTTCACGGCCATGGGCTAAATCACTTACCTGTTCAAGGGATAGCCTGTTGCCTTCGATGCTGGTGGAACAATGAGCGCTCCGTATAATTGCCTCACGGCGTAGCGTTACTTCCCATTTAGGGATCAAAGGAGAGTTGAGAATCAACTCCCTTGCAACAGAAATCTGTGTTAGATTATTCACTATTTTATGGGTATATTTGAAATTAGGCTTGAACATTCGCTAACAACATTCCTTTAAAAAGTTAACACTCAGTCCGTTCGAATTTACATCCAACCTGTATAAAAATATTTTCTTTTTCAAGGCACGCTCATTTTTCTTGCCATACTGTTATAATTTTCTTCTGACAACAATGCATAGAGCATATTAGCCAGATTTGATATTCTTTCAACTGGAATTAACCTCCTAAATCTCCTTCTTAATTTTGGGTCTTTCTGATTAATTAATTTTTTAACCACATCACTATATTCAACCCAAGGCGATGAAAGATTGTTTGGTATTTCTAACTTAAACATTTTCAGCCCTTCTTGTGTTAATGCACCAGTATTCTTCGATAATACTTCAATATATTTAATATCTATGCCTTTTAATTCACTTAATAGAAGCTGATAATTTCCTGCCTTTATAATTCTATATATAAAATTATAAAAATTTATAAAAATTTCTTTTTCTTTTTCGACTTCATGTAATCTTTGGTTACGAGGGTTTTTAATACCAATCTTTTTTGTTTGTAATTCTTTTATTTTTTTCATTATTTCAATTAGAGGCACATCGCTATTAAGCAATTTAACCAAGTTGTTTTGCTCTTTGCCTTTCAATTTATATCGATGATTATCAAAAAAAGGCATTGATTCTCTGAACGCTGTAAAACTTTTTAAGTTGTGAAAAATATTATCTATATCTTTCCTGTCTTTGAATATCTTTCTGATTCTATAACAACGGTTTTGAAACTCTCTTGTTATATAACTTTTTTGTGGAATATTCTTTATCCCTTCACTTTTTCCGTATACACTCCAAAATAAAGTGTGTGGGGCTATGTTTTCTTTTTTTATATAACTGCTTAATATCTCACCGATATCCCACATAATTTCAAGTGCCTTAACAGCAGAAATATCTTTCTTGTTTCTTTTGTAGTTGTTGTATAAAGGGGTAATCTGTTCTATTAAAACACCGATATTCATTGCTAACTATTCAAATCAGCCAAATTTTTACCTGATAAATCTTTTAACATCTTTTCAAATTCATAAACGAAGCTTACGAGATCGATAAAAAGTTTTTTATTATATTCTGGCTGACCATTTTTGTTATGAAATTTGTCTTTGTAATGGACTGTAATTTCTCCTGCTAAATAAGTTATTAAGCGTTGTGTTATCTTTGCCTCTCTTTTCCTTGAAACATCAACTCGATCTTGAAAATCAGTGTGTTGTTTGAATATCGTTATTTCATTTCCAATTAAACTCGAACGAATTGGTTTTTTTGTCTCATTATCAATATCGGGCTCTCTGTCTACAATTCTAATATTAAAACCACTTTTTCTTTTTTCCTGACCTTTAAAACCGGTATCTTCGAATGGATTAGAAGCCTCTTTGTTTAATGCATTGTCGCCACCTTTATCACCACCAGGCAATCCTCCGAAACCATTATCAATTCCTTTACCATCACCAAGACTGTCCCCAACACCTTTACCTGAACGAGATCCATCTCTATCTTTGCCATGATCTTTACCACCAGATTCTTCATCAATGTGTTTGCCTATTCCATTTTTTTCCAAATTTACTTTGTCTCCTGATATATAGTCTGTTCGATACATCATGGAGTCTATGCGTGCTAATTTTGATAACGCTTCGTTTAACTTATCTTCGAGTTCTTGATAATGTCTTTCTTCTGCTTTTTTGTTCACATTTTTTATTTCATCCAAAATCAATGGTTCTATCTCAATCAAATAATTGTATAATGCTTTGGAATTATTATTGTTTCTAAAATCATTCCGTGCTATTGTTGGGTCTAAAAAATCTGACAAGTCAACATATCCTGTTACATTCGGATGATCCCATAAATCACTTTTGTGTGACGATTTGAATGATTTTATATCTTTTATCTCACCAATTCTTCTACCTTTAGAAATAAATACTGGCCTCTTGTTTATCTCCTTCCCTGTGGTAATTTTTATATACACGTGTATAGGTTTTCTTGGTTTAATTGTTGTCCTTACTGGATTTTTTTTACCCCATGAAAATGATAATGTTTCTGCATAATCCTCCCAAACCTCACCATCATATTGTCCATAATCAAAGGACTTGCATATTATTTCTTCATCTTGGTTGAAAATAGAATCATCTTTTTTTATCAATTTTATAGACAAGTTTTTTCTTGCCAACAACAACTCAAAATGTTTTTCAATTTCACTTTTGAGTTCAACAATATCAACTTGTCGCCAACAAGTCTTATCAAAATTTGAAAGGCATACTTTTGTACCAGACTCAAAATCAAATTTTCTCACTTTCTTAGGATCAGGGAAAACAACATCTTCCTGCCTTTCTGCTTCAAATTGATCTCTATTAATTGGTATGTAAAGAGCATCCTCCTTTTGCAGTTTTGATGTTATTTCGAGTTTTTCACAACAAGCCAAAAAAGAATAAATTCCGTAACCAAATTGACCATTTATCCAGGGTTGAGCTTTTACTTTTTTGTCTGAAAATCCTATACTTTGAACAACTTTTGAAAAATTTGTTATACCTATACAGTTATCAATAATTTGAACCTGACCACCCCTGAAATCTCTGCCTTGTATAATCAGAGCAATCTCTACAGGGCGTTTGTATGAATTTTCTTCTACCGAGTATAAATCTTCAGCACTATCAAGGGAATTATCAATATACTCCATGAAAATTCTATTGACATCATTATAAAGCGTTGCAATAGAAAGAATTATTTTTGGTGATATACCTATTTTAATTGGCATATATTGACCCCCTTTTTTCTATCTATTTTCACAATTTAAATCTTTCTCTCTTTCCTGCTAAAAATTTTGCCTTTGTGAGTTTCAACTGTTTGTCAATCTCCGAAAAAATCTTATTAATTTCCTCCTCTGTGTATTCATAAGAACTCTTATTCGAACAATTTCCAAGTATCCTGATTTTCTCTAATATCTCATTGGTTCTCTTTGCAGCTATCCTTTTGAACCTTTCATGTCTGCTTTCCTGTTCCATAAATACCCCTGATAATAGCTTTATAGTTTCAATATATCATTATATTATTGTAAATGTCAAATAAATATTTTCTTTATTTATATCTCTATGAGAATAAAATATTGACTTCAGGATAATTATTATATGGTTTTTAGATGTATTTAGAAAACGAGTAGGAAATGTTATATAAGGGTCATGTATGCCCAACACTTAAATAAATACAAGAACTGTTGGGAAATGGAAAGAGAAATGTTTGTTCAGGTAGCTCGAAGTTACTCCACCGTTACGCTTTTTGCAAGGTTGCGAGGCTGGTCAACGTCTGTTCCTAAGAAATTTGCAATATAATAGGCGAGTAGCTGGAGAGGAACAACAGAGAGTATCGGTTGGAGTTCATAGATTGTTTTCGGCAATATAAAAAGGTTGTCCACCCTGCTTGCCATCTCATGAGAGTTGTCGTCAGTGAATAGCAGGATCCTGCCTCTCCTTGTGATAACCTCCTCCATGTTTCCACATGTCTTCTTGTAGGTATGGTCATTGGGAGACACAAATACTACAGGTAAATTCTCATCTATCAGGGCAATTGGCCCATGCTTCATTTCCCCGGCTGCGTATGCTTCTGCGTGGATATAGGAAATCTCTTTCAATTTCAGTGCCCCTTCCTGGACAGTAGGGTAGTTGATGCCCCTTCCGAGGTAGAGAAAATCTTTAAATCCCATATACTTCCTCGCAAGCTCCTCTATGACGTTTGACATATCAAGGATTGTTTGAATCTTGTGGGGTATCTTTTTTATCTCACCAATGCTATTCCTTATCTCATCACTCTGCATTTTCCCGAGTTTTTTTCCTATGTGGAGCATGAGCATGAAGAGGACAGAAATCTGGGTTGTAAAGGCTTTTGTGGATGCCACGCCTATCTCCGGGCCTGCATGGGTGAAAATGACCCCATCTGCTTCTCTGGCCAGGGTGCTTCCAAGCACGTTGCATACTGACAAAGTGTAAGCACCTCTCTTTTTCCCCTCTTTCATGGCAGCGATGGTATCGGCTGTCTCTCCTGACTGGGAAACGAGTATCAACATATCGTTCTTGCCCAGTATGGGGTCTCTGTAACGGAATTCAGAGGCAATATCCGTTTCCACAGGTATTCTGAGATTGGCCTCGAACATGTGCTTTCCTATTATACAGGCATGGTAAGATGTCCCGCATGCTATCATCCAGATCTTTTTCATCTTGCTTATATCGGGTAGTTTTAACTCTTCAAACTCAACCAGACCTTTTTCTTCTTTGATCCTTCCTATCAATGTGTCAGAGATTGCCCTTGGTTGTTCAAAGATCTCTTTCAGCATGAAATGTTTATAACCGCCCTTTTCTGCCATTGCCTCTGTCCAATAAACCTCGTGAACCTTTCTTTGCACTTCTTTGCCGTCCACATTGATCAAGAGTAATGTTCCGTCCTTAAAAATTGCTACATCGTTGTCTTCAAGGAATATGAACCTGTTTGTTCTGTTGATAATGGCAGGAACATCGCTGGCGATGAAATATTCTCCCTCACCCACACCAACAATCAGCGGACTTTCCTTTTTAGCGGCGATCAAAGTCTTCTCTGTCTCCTTTATAATGCCAAGGGCATAAGAACCTTTCAGTTCCTTAAGGGTTGCCCTGACGGCATCTATGAAATTCATACCCTTCCTCAAGTGGTTTGTGATGAGATGGGGAATAACCTCCGTGTCTGTATCGGAAAGGAATTTATGGCCTTCATCTTTCAGTTTTGTTTTTAATTCTATATAGTTTTCGATAATACCGTTATGGACAACTACCACATCATCAGCCTTATGAGGATGGGCGTTCCGCTCTGAAGGTGTCCCGTGGGTTGCCCATCTTGTGTGGGCAAGCCCCATTTTCCCTTTAAAGCTGTCGTTGTTGTACACGATCTTTTTTAAATCATCTACCTTACCTTTTTTCCTCTCAATCGCTATTCTTCCTTCATTCCACAATGCAATGCCGGCAGAATCATAACCCCTGTACTCCAATCGCTTCAAAGCCTCTATCAATATATCGCATGCTTCGTTTTTCCCTTTATACCCTACTATTCCGCACACTTTTTTCTCCTCCTATTGTAGTTACAAGTAATAGTGCCTGCCCCGATGTTAACGTGCTTCCCTATTTCTGCATCTCCGATATAGGAAAGATGGTTTGCATTTGTGTCTTCACGGAGTATTGAATTTTTTACCTCGACAAAGCTGCCTACCCTGACATCCTTACCGAGATGGGTAGCAGGTCTTAATCTGGAAAAAGGCCCTGCTTTTGCACCTTCTTCCATTTCCACCCCTTCCATGACAACAAACCCTTCTATGCTCACATTATTGTGTATCTTCGAATCTTTTATGATTACATTCGGGCCAATCACAACATTTTCTCCAATTGTGGTATCACCCATTATATAACAGTTCGGGAAGATTGTTGTATCCTTACCTATCTTTACATTATTTTCAACATAGATGTTCCTGTCAAGAAGTGTCACCCCATTTTGCATATGTTCTTCAAGGATTCTCTCCTTTATTGTAAAATGAGCTTCCAGAAGCTCCTTCCTCGTGTTAATCCCTAAAACCTCTGAGGATTTTTGATGCTGGTATCCCTTCACTGTGAGACCTTCTCTCTTTGCAATCTTGCATATATCGGTGAGATAGTACTCGCCCTTTTTGTTATCCGATTTGATAGTTTTCAGGAGATGAAACAGCTTACCCGGGATGATACATATGCCTGTATTTATTCTTTTTATCTGTTTTATGTCCGGTGTAGCATCAACGTCTTCCACAATTTCCTGAATCTCATCCTTATGCATTATTACCCTTCCATATCCTTTTGGATTGTCCACATCTGTGGTCATAAAGGTAATGCTTTTGAATTGCTCATAAAATGCGAGAAAGCTTCTAAGCGTGGAATGTTCTATTAAGGGAACGTCTCCATAGAGAACAAGGATATCGCCATCTTTGATGAACTTTTTGGCGGTGAGAAGGGCATGGGCAGTACCTTTTTGTTCTTTCTGTACCGAATAGTGTACATGGTAAGCTTTCAAGTATGTTTCTATCTTTTCTCTTCCATAACCAATTACCACAACGATATTATCTGGCGAAAGCTCCTTTGCCCTTTCAATCACATATCCCACCATTGGTTTCCCGAGGATTTCATGCATGACCTTTGGTTTACTTGACAACATCCTTTCGCCTTTACCTGCTGCAAGTATCACAATATTAAGCCTTTTCATCTATAATCTCCTTCTTTCCAAAGATTCTTGCTATGAGAATGCTGATTTCATAGAGTCCCCATAAAGGTATGCCCATGAGAAGCTGGCTTGCCACATCAGGAGGGGTAATAATAGCGCTGAGTATAAATATACCGAGTATTGCGTATCTTCTTTTTGTGGAAAGCATCTTGGAGTTTATAATACCAGCCCTGGAAAGATAGAATGCTACGAGGGGCAGTTCAAATATCAATCCAAACATGATAAGCATCTTCAGGGTAAGGCTCATATAATTCTTCAGGGCTGGCATGGGTATGATGAATTCTGCTGCATAGCTCACAAAAAATTTGTATATGTATGGCATCACAAAATAATAACAGAACAGCGCACCACAAAGAAAAAGGATACTGCCAAAAAGAATAAAAGGAAATACATACCTCTTTTCTTTTTCATGGAGACCAGGAGCAACAAACATCCAGAATTCGTAAAGGATTACAGGAGCTGCAATAAACGTGGCTGTTACGATGGATATTTTGAAATATGTGATAAAGGCTTCAGTAATGCCTGTAAATATAAACGCACTCTTTGCCGGCATTACCCTTATAAATGGTTGCATGAGGAAGTCAAAGATTCTCTCTTTAAAATAATAGGTGAAAATAAAGGCTATAGCGAGTGCGTAGATGCAGATTAATATTCTATCTCGTAATTCCTTTAAGTGTGAAAGGAACGGTTGTTTTTCCTCGGTCATGATTCCTTTTTATCATTTTCCCTGCTGAGTTCTGTAACATCCTCTTTCTTTTCTTCTTCTTTAAAGACTTCTTCCTCTAACGTTTCCTTTACCTCATCTGCCATCCTTCTGAATTCATTGAAAGCCTTTCCAAGAGATTTTGCAAGTTCCGGCAGCTTAGAGGGTCCAACAACAATTAAAGCCACAACCATGATTACTATAAGCTCTGGAAGACCGATGCCGAACATGTTCATAAATTATCATAAAAACATAGGTAGTGAAAAGAAAATTATATAGTTATCCATTTGGTGTCATTATAAATTGACAATACTCCACTCTTCTGTTAAGGATTTTATATGGATGGAAGGACAGGGTTGAAAGGAGGGCTTTCCACGACTGCAATGGGGATCACGCCCCATGAAGATGTGGATGAAGCATTACGTCTTGCTTTCACAATGGATATCCCTTTCTGGCCACAACTTCCAAAACTTTCCTATTATGAGGATATGTATGTCCAGGCTATGGAACATTTTCCAGGCGTTGTGATAGATGAAGAACACATGAGAATCTTTGTGGATACCGACAGGTTTATGGAAGAGATACCTCAATATCTCGAGAGAGAGGATAATCTTCAGACCTTTGCAATGTCCGATAGGTTCTCCCTTGTCTACAGGCGTTTTTTGTCGATGGATCTGTCTTCTTATAAAGCAATAAGGGGCCAGGTAATCAGTCCTGTGAGTCTTGCTTTAAAAATAGTAGATGAGAATGATAGGCCTATAGTTTATAATGATGAGATGCGTGCCCTTGCGTATTCATTCATTCAGAAGAAGGTCAATATGCAGCGCAGAGAGTTAAAAGAGAAGAATGATAGGGCCTTTGTATGGGTTGATGACCCAGGGCTTGAATTTATTTTTAATGCTATGTGTGGCTACGATAACATAAAGGCAAAAAAGGAATTGATGGATTTTTATGATGGTATTGATGGGACGAGAGGGCTCCATTTATGCGGGAGGCCTGATTGGGACTTTTTGCTTTCCCTGAATATAGAGATACTATCCTTTAATGCCTATGCCTTTGGAGATATCTTTGTTACTTATGATAAGGTGGTGGATTTTTTAAAGAGAGGAAACATTGTGAGTTGGGGGATTGTGCCCACATATTATGAAGAGTTTTCAAAGGAGGATTTACAAAGTATTGTGAAAAGGCTTGAAAGTATGTGGAAGATATTGGAAAAAAAGGGGCTGGATATACATATGATTGTTCAGCAAAGCCTGCTTGCACCGGCAACATGTAATCTGATGAATACGGACAAAACAGCCACGGTAGAGAAGTCTTTTGAGCTGCTTAATGAACTTTCACTGTATCTGAAAGAGAGATATGCATAAGTTGAGAACTATAAAAATCTGTTACGTTTTATGAGTTACAGAACTTGAGGGATAATTCAATGAAAAATATCCATATTATATGCAAGAGAAGAAAAGAAGACGCAACGAGAATAGCAGGACATATTATAGAGAGATTTGGTGGGTATAACGATATCTATATGGACGAGGAATCAGCAAGGATATTGGGTTATGAAAAGTATCTGGAGATGGAGCATGTTGGTGAGGAAGCAAACCTGATTATAGTTCTTGGTGGGGACGGGACATTGCTCAGTGTTTCGAGGCAATTGCGGGGGAAGGATGTGCCAATTCTTGGAGTGAATCTTGGAGGGCTTGGTTTTTTAACAGAGATTTCTGTGGAAGAACTGCCATCAATGATAGAGCATATTTTAAGAGGTGAATACGATATATCGAAGAGGATAATGCTCGACGTGAGGGTGAGAAGGGAGAAAGACGAGGTGTTTGAATTTACAATTTTGAACGATGCGGTAATCACAAAGGATGCCCTCGCAAGGATTATCGATATAGAAACGTATGTAAATGACGAATACCTGACAACCTACAAGGCTGATGGTCTAATATTTTCAACACCGACAGGTTCTACCGGTTATTCACTGGCAGCAGGGGGGCCAATACTGTACCCTTCTTTAAAGAACATTATTGTTACGCCTATATGCCCCCATATGCTTACGAACAGGCCTATCATACTACCCGAAGAGGTGGTCATTAAAGCGGTACTAAAATCAAAGGATGAAAGGGTTGTCCTGACCCTCAATGGACAGATTGGTTTTCCCTTGGAATACGGTGATGAAGTGTTGGTAAAGAAATCTTCCCATACCGTAAGCCTTATTAAATCTTTATCAAAAGGGTACTTTGAAATCTTAAGGACAAAATTGAAATGGGGTGAAAGGTAACGATGCTGACCTTTCTTAAGGTGAAAGGTTTTGCGATAATAGATGAACTGCAGGTAGAGTTTGGGGAAGGGTTTAATGTGATAACAGGAGAAACAGGAGCAGGCAAGTCGATCATAATAAATGCCCTTTCAACGCTGATGAATGCGAAGACTTCATCTGATATGATCAGGAGCAATGCGCAACAGGCTGAAGTCATTGGGCATTTTTTTTATAGTGCTGACGAGTTTGTGTTACGGAGGATAATGGGTATATCGGGCAGGTCGAGGGCATTCCTGAATGATAACCCTGTGACATTGAGTAGATTAGAAGAGACGGGGAATATGCTTATCAATATATACGGCCAGAATGAATTTCAATATCTTCTCAATAAGGAAAGTTATACAGGGATTATTGATAGCCTTCTTTCCCTTGATGGAGAAAGACAATTCCTTGGGGAAAAAGTAGGGATGTTAAAGAAGGTTGAAGGAGAGTTGGAGAGGAAGAAGAAAGAGGTAGAGGGGAGGGGCAAGGAAATTGCCCTGTTAGAGTTTCAGGTGGAGGAAATTGAGAGGGAGAACATAAAGGAGGGTGAAGAGGAACTTATAAAAGAGAGGCTGAAGATATTGAAAGATGCTGAGAAGATAAAGAGTAGCCTTGGGGTTGTGGTAGACAGCCTGTATGAAGGTGAAAATTCCGTCCATGTGAATCTGAAAAGGTTTACTGGTTTGCTTAAGTCCTTCAGCAATATTGAAGCTATTGATAAATTGAAAAACAGGATAGAATCAATATCCTTTGATGTGGAAGATGTGTTGATGGAGATAAAGGATATTGAAAAGGGTTTGTTATACGAACCCGATGAACTACAGATGCTCGAGGAAAGATTATCAAAAATTTATGAGCTTAAAAATAAATATGGTAAGACTTATGGGGATATTGAAGAGTATGAAGCATCAGCAAAGGAAAGGCTTGCATATCTTACAACCCTTTCTGAAAATATAGGGGAACTTGAGAAGAAGAAGAGCTCTCTCGAAAGTGAAGTGGGAAAGCTTGCAGATAGACTGACTATGAAGAGGAAAAAAGGAACAGGGGCTATTGAGAAGGCAATCGTTGATGAGCTCAGCTTTCTTTCCATGAAGGGATTGAAGTTTGAGATTGAGATAGCAGATAAGGGCAGTATTGATGAAGATGGCAGAGATGATATCGAGTTCATGATTAGTACAAACCCTGGAGAACCTCTGAAACCTTTGAGAAAGATCGCATCAGGTGGGGAGTTGTCGAGAATAATGCTTGCAATTAAGAAGGTTATTGGGGGCGAAGAAGAAAAGACATTGATTTTTGATGAGGTGGATGCAGGTATTGGTGGGAGGGTTGCCGATATGGTGGGTAGACGGCTGAAGGACCTTGCGAAAAAACATCAGGTTATATGCATCACCCATCTTCCCCAGATAGCAGTATACGGTGACCATCACTTTCTCGTAGAAAAATATTTTGAGCGGGAAGCTACAAAAACTGGTATTAAAAAACTCTCAGAGGGCGAGAGGGTAGCTGAGATAGCACGAATGTCAGGCGGCACAACAATAACAGAAAAAACACTACAAAGGGCAGAGGAGATGCTCCAGAATGTTGAGAAAAGCGTGCATTGAAGATGTGAAGAAGATCCATGGTATTATAAACCTTTCTGCATCCCGCGGCGAGATGCTGGCGAGGTCTTTGGGTGAATTGTACGATAATATGCGGGATTATTTTATTTATGAAGAAGAGGGGAATATTTTAGGGATGGGTGCATTGCATATATGCTGGGAAGACCTTGCAGAGATAAGGTCTGTATGTGTGGTCGAGCCAACAAGGCTGAACGGTATCGGTAAAAAGATTGTTGAGGCCTGCGTTGAGGAGGCAAAAAGTTTAAAGATAGGAAAGATATTCCTCCTTACCTACCAGGATAGATTTTTTAAAAAATGTGGCTTTCTGTCTGTAGATAAAAAGGAACTTCCCCAGAAGATATGGTCTGATTGTATAAGATGCCCTAAGTTTCCGGAATGTGATGAAATTGCAATGATTATGAAGGTTTGATGGATACAAAAGATGAACAGTTGCGAGTTACGAGTTTCAGGTTTTATCCTGCAACAAATAACATGTAACCTATAATATTTTTTCATATTTCATTTTCAAGGAGATGGCTATGGAACATACCAGCACTGAAGATGGTATAAGAGAGGCTATGAACTGCTATGAACTTTTCTTCATGAAGGAGAAGGTAAAAAAATATGAGAGCAGGGACAAGGAATTATATGGTGTAGAATTGAAAGAGGAAGAAGGGATTGCCCTGAGGGCTATTAAGGATAACAAAATCGTATTTTCATACACCTATGACAGGGGGCATGAGGCTGTAGATTCGTTGTTAGAGAATGCAACAACACTGATATTGTTTATGGAGACTGATAATGATGCTGGCTTTTCAAGACAATATAACAGTTATCCATCACTGAATCTGTATGATAGCGAAGGATTGAAAGTTGATGACGAACAGAAAGCCGCTCTACTTTTAGAAATGGAAAAGACAATACTGGATTATGATAAAAGGATCGTTGCAACGAGGAACTGTCAACTCCAGGAAACTGAGATTCAGGTTAGGATTATCAATTCCAATGGGTTGAGAGCAGAAGGCAGAAAGACATTATATACCCTTGTTGCGCTATGTGTCGCAAAGGACAAAGATGAGGTCTCCTGGTATGACTGGTCATGGGCCCACTCATTCAAAGAAATAGATGGAAGAGCATTAGGTATGGATATAGCAAAAAAGGCAATCTCTTTTCTCTTTAGTGAACAGATCCATACAGGGACTTATGAGGGGATTCTCACCCCTCAGGCTTCTTGTGAGATGTTAAGTATACTTTCCGGTTCTTTTCTTGCTGAAAGTCTTTACAAGAATAAGACAAAACTCAAGGATAAGATTGGGGTAAAATGCTTTTCCGATACCATAAATATTATGGATTCGGGGATAGAAGGGATGGGTAGTTTCCCTTTTGACGGTGAAGGTGTACCGTCAGGAGAGACCATTCTTGTGAAAAATGGATATTTCGAAGCGTTTCTTTATGATACTTATTATGGAAAAAAATTTAGCAAAGTATCAACCGGAAATGGGGTGAGAAGCGGGGTGAAAGAGCCACCCCTTTGTGCACCGAGAGGTTGTTTTATAGAAAAAGGAGAAAGGGATATAGGAAAGTCTTTGTCAGAAGGCATTGTTATCGAGGAGTTGATGGGGACACATACTGCAAATCCAATCACCGGTGATTTTTCTCTTGGAGCAGTTGGCCATGTATTAAAGAATGGGACAGAACAGCCATTCAAAGGGGTAATATTTTCAGGGAACATATTTGATTTATTGAACAACGTGAGGGAAGTTGGCACAGACCTGAAGTTTTATGGGGTTTGTGGTTCTCCCTCTTTATATATTGAAGGCATGAAAATTAGTGGAAGATGAAGGTTATGAATGGACTGAAGAACTATGCCTTAAGTGGTACGAATGAGTTGATTCTGCATTTTATGAATAAAAAACAAAGAGGGACCGTTCTGGATGTTCCATCAGGGCAGGGGACATTTTCAAAAAATCTCGAAGCCATTGGATTCAAGGTCTTTCTCGGTGATTTTGAGGTAGATAACATATTATATAGGAACGAAAGAGCTACGCAGCTTGACTTGAACAGCAATCTCCCCTTCACGAGTAACAGTTTCGATTATATAATCTGTATTGAAGGGGTTGAGCATATAGAAAATCCGCATCACCTGGTTAGAGAATGCGCAAGGGTCCTGAAAAAGGACGGTTTTTTGATTATAACAACCCCTAATGTAATGACAGTTAAATCACGTCTGAGATTCCTCTTCTGTAGTTATCTCGATTATTTCAGATATTTCGGGCCAGTAAGGGGACAATCAAGACACGTTATCGAAGAATACGACCACCAGCACATCAATCCTGTTTTTTATGGCGAGATGAGACATATCCTTTCAAAGTATGGTTTTGCTGTGGAAAAAATCGAGATGAATAAAGCAGTAAGAAAGTGGAAGCTGATCCATCCTCTCATCAAGTTAATCATTAAACACAAGACAAAAAAAAGGTTTCCCGGAGACCCTTTCTATCTATCGGATACCATGCTTGATGGTGAAGATTTGATTTTTATGGCCCGAAAAGAATGAGTTCTTTAACCTCGTAATGAAATATTTTCATAAGGAGGCTGCAATTTATTTTAAAAAAAAGGTTCTCATGGTATTTGGCACAAGACCGGAAGCCATTAAACTGGTTCCTGTGATTAAAAAGCTCAAAGAGTATAACTCAAAATTTGCAACTATAGTATGTGTTACAGCCCAGCACAGAAAGATGCTGGACCAGGTGCTCGCTATCTTTGACATCTTCCCTGATTATGATTTGAATATTATGAAGGAGAATCAGGATTTATTTGATATAACAATAAAATCCCTCAAGGGTCTAAAGAAAGTTATTGAAAAAGTGCAACCCGATATTGTGCTGGTACAGGGGGATACCACGACTGCATTTATTGCAGGACTCGCAGCTTTTTATTTGAAAGTACCTGTGGGTCACGTTGAAGCAGGACTACGGACTTATAACAAATATAATCCTTTCCCTGAGGAAAGGAATAGGCATCTGTTGAGCGTTTTAACCGATTACCACTTTGCCCCGACAGAATGGAGTAAGTCTAACCTCCTGAAAGAAGGCATTCCTTCTGAGAACATTTGGGTAACAGGAAATACGGTGATAGATGCGCTCCTACAGGTAGTCAGTAGTCAGCAGTCAGCAGTCAGCAGAAAGGCTTATCAGGATTATTTCAAAAAGCAGTATAACTTGGAACTTGGAACTTGGAACTCGAAACTCGCAACTCGCAACTCGCAACTGATTCTGGTTACCTGTCACAGAAGAGAAAGCTTTGGTGAGGGATTTGAAAATATCTGCCAGGCTTTGAGAACAATTGCCGAGGAAAGGGGTGATATAGAAATAGTGTATCCTGTTCATTTAAACCCGAATGTCCAGGGTCCCGTAAAGAGGATACTGGGCGGAATAGACAATATCCACCTTATTGAACCGCTCGAATATGAGCAATTTGTTTTTTTAATGAATAGTTCATATTTAATTCTGACTGATTCAGGTGGTATTCAGGAAGAAGCCCCTTCACTTAGTAAACCAGTGTTGGTTATGAGAAATACAACCGAGAGGCCGGAAGGTATAGAGGCGGGTGTTGTGAAGCTCGTAGGAACTGACGAAGACACCATAGTGAAAAACACAATAGAATTGTTGGAGAATCAGGTTCTTTACGAAAAGATGTCAAAATCTGTAAATCCTTATGGTGACGGTAAGGCATCAGAGAGAATTACCAAGATTCTTTATTCAGTATTAGCAAGGAACAGCAGGGCAGGCAAGAATCATAAAGGCGCTATAAGGTGAAGATGAAGATAGTATATGCCATCCGTCATGTGGGTATGACAGGGGGTGTGAAGGTCTTTTTTCAGCATGTGGAACTTCTAAGAAATATGGGCCATGAAGTGCACCTTATAGCGCGGTTCATTGATGAAGAATGGGAATTTAAGGCTAAACCGGAAATAGTTCCTTCCTTTACTGATAGATATGTTCCAGATGCTGAAGCAATTGTGGTTACAACCCCTAAAGATGTAGAAGAACTATGGAAAATCGCACACAAGAGAGGAATTCCTCTATTCCATTTCATGCAGGGTTTTGAACCCGATTATGTGTTAGAAAGAATAAGAGGAGACGTTATCCCCAGTCGCTTTCGGCCAAAGGGTATGGCGACAAGAATACAATACATGAAAAAAATTTTAGGTTGGAAGAGAAAACTTAAAAGGTTTGACTCCCTTTACAGGCTCCCCACAATAAAAATTGTTATTTCCCCCCATCTTTTGAACAGCCTGAAGAACAGGCTTAATATTCCCTCTTATCTTCTTCCCAATGGTATTGACTTGACAGTTTTCTATCCGAAAGAAAAAGAACCGGCCTATTCCGGGGCAATAAAAATACTTTCTGTAGGGAATGCAAACATAGAATACAAAGCCATCCCTGATATCTGGGAAGCAGTAAGGATCTTAAAGGCAGAAGGGGTAAAAGTTTTTCTTACCAGAGTATCCCCTGCAGATATAACAGAGGCAGAAAAAAAATCAGGGGTGGTGGATAGATTTTTTGTAAGGATTTCCGAGAAAGAAATGGCAGACCTATACCGGGAGAGCCATATCCTCATTGCTGCCTCCACTGAAATTGAAGGTTTCGGACTGCCCCCTGTTGAGGCCATGGCCTCTGGCACACCTATAATCCTTACCAGGGTTTCTCCATTTCTTGCCTTTGATCCGGCCCATGATTATGCATACTTTGTTGACGTCCATAAACCACAGGAAATTGCTAAAGGAGTTGTTGAGATAGCACAAAATAAGGAATTCCGGAATTCTATTATCAAACGTGGTTTTGAAGTAGCACAAAAATATTCGCTGGAGAGAACCGGAAAAGGATTAGAAGAAATTTTAAAAAAGCATGCAAGAGGGAGATGAAACAATGGGCAACGGAGCAGAACACAACAGAGAACATATACTCGTTGATAAGAATGCTCCCGGGACACAGGAGAAGGTTCTCTCAATCCTCAAAACCATGCCGGCAGGAAGGCTTCTCGATGCACCTGCAAGAGAAGGGGCTCTATCTCAAAAGTTAAGCAGTAGCCACGATGTTGTTGGTGTGGATATTGATGAACACTACTTTAAACTCACTGGTATACCCTTTAAAAAAGTTGACCTTAATAAGGAACTTCCCTTTGAGAATGACTCCTTTGATTATGTTGTATCAATAGAAGGCATAGAACATCTCGAAAATCCCTTCTTGTGCGTGAGGGAATTTGCTCGTGTACTGAAGGCCGGTGGAAGCCTTATTATCACAACCCCGAATATCATGTCGATTAAGAGCCGCACGAGGTTCCTCTTTTACGGCTATCACGATTTTTTCCGCTTTATTAAATTAGGAGATGATTTTCGCCATACGCCTCCTGAGTATGAGCATGAACATATAAACCCCATGACCTTCAACGAGTTGAGGTATGCGTTGAACAAGGCCAGTCTCGGGATTGTCAATATTTATACGAACCGGTATGTGAAAGCGAAGCGCTTGGGTATCCTTTATCCTGTTATAAAATCCCTTATCATATCACTTACCCGAAAAAAGGCCCCCAATGATAAATATCTTGTGTCGAAGGAGCTTCTTGAAGGTGAGATACTGATTATTCACGCCAGGAAAGGCAATTAATGCAAAAGAGTGAAAAAACAATTTTTTTTTCCATAATCTGTCTTGGGTGTATGGTCAGACTTTTTGACTTTATAACAGCCTCTGCAATTGAACTGGATGGGATTGGCTATGCCCAGATGGCAGGGAGCTTTGCAAAGGGCGCTATTTTTGAAGGTCTCAAGGGTATTTCACATCCACTTTATCCTGTATTTCTCGGTGGGTTCAGTTTTTTTGTTAAAGATCTCGAAATTGCAGGAAGGATTGTCTCATTTATTTTCGGGATTTTGCTCATTTATTTCACATTTCTTTTTTTAAAAAAATATTTTGGAGAAAAAAAAGCGCTCTATGGAGCATTCTTTGTAGCTATCCATCCCTATCTTGTAAGGTATTCTGTCCAGGTGCTTTCCGAATCCATGACAACGTGTCTCTTTGCTGCTACAGTATTTTTCTTCTATAAAGGCTGGAAGGAAGAAGACAAAACAAGTATCGGACTATCCGGTGTGTTTCTTGCCCTTACCTATCTTAATAAGGCAGAGTACATTATATACGCCCTGCCATTCTGCTTCTTGCTGGTAAAAGAGAAAAGATTTTCCCATATATGCATTCTTCTTGCATGTATTGCCTTGTTTGCTTTTCCTTATGTGTACTATTTGAAACTTGAAACAGGTTTATGGACGATCACGAAAAAGGTAGGGGTGGCTGAAAGCCTTGTAAACAATGAGATAGTTGCCTATACTTACAAGTATCCCTTTGAATCTTCTTTGCAGCTTTTAAGAAGGTTCCCTTTTGTTGTTTACAATTTCTTTGAGGCCATCTTTCCGCCTCTTTTTATACTTGCGGTTCTTGGGTTTAAAAGGGTTGAACCATCTTACAGAATGTTGTTAATCGTGCTGGTTGTTCTTCATATTATTGCCAGGGTTGTTTTTGCCCCTCATTCAACCAAAAGATACTCGGTGGAATTCATTCCGGTATTAATGGTTTTTTCAATAGAAGGCATGTATGTATTGAAAGAATTCTTTGAACGGTACAGGCATAAAAATCAGCTCTATTATACAGTATTTACTGTGATTATAGTTGCTTCTATTTTTCAGGGCATAACCCTGCAGAATAAGGGGAGGGCATTTCATAAGCAAGCAGGATTATTTCTGTTAGAGACCGACCCGGGCAATAAGATAATTTCAAGATTGCCTGTTGTGCCTTTTTATGCAAAAGGTGAATATATAAATATATCTGCATTAAAAGAAGTAAAGGATTGTTCCCAATGGGCTGGGTTTACGAGAAAGACCGGTGCAAAATATCTTGTCTTTGATGATAGGTTGGTCAACAATCCTTTATTTCAAGATGGCTGCTTGACAGGTTTTAAACTTGTAGTGGAGTTTAAAGATAAAAGCGAGTTTGTAAAAATATACAGGTTAAATGACGGATGATATTACCGTTTTGTAATTGAGAAAGTTTGTGATTTAGTGTAATATTAATGCTGACACAACTCAAACATATGTATAATTATATAATAATATTATGATGTTATATGATTATCTAATGGCGGTAGCTTATAAAAACTATACTTTTTAAGGGATATGGCGCGATTCTTGTACCGTAGAAAACTTTAACGTGAAAAGATTCATATGGTAAAAAAGATTGCCCTTTTTTTAACCGAGACGGTACGATCTTATACGATGCTGGCTATCCGAAAGACCCCGGAGAAGTGTAGCTACTTCCAGGAGCTGAGGTATCGTGACAATAAGTCCAGAAAAGATAAAAGCGGGCTGCCGAATGGTTATCTAAGTGTGGAGAACCCTCCGGGTATGGAAGATGTTTCTAAGCTTGGTATTATTAAAAACGAAATGTATCCTTTAGGGTAAAAAATGAAAGGGATTTTGTAACAACAGGGGGAAGGAATATCAATACGATCAGTAAAAAGATACTTGTTACCGGTGCTGATGGTTTTATCGGGAGCCACCTCGTGGAGGAGCTGGTTAGAAGGGGTCATGATGTGCGCGCCTTTGTGCTCTACAACTCCTTTAATTCCTGGGGATGGCTTGACCATGTGGAATCCGGGATTGCAGAAAGCATAGATGTCTTTGCCGGTGATGTCCGCGATCCCCACGGAGTAAAAAATGCCCTGAAGGGGTGTGATGTGGTATTCCATCTGGCTGCACTCATTGCTATACCTTATTCATACCACTCACCCGATACTTATATTGATACGAACGTAAAGGGGACTCTCAATATCGTACAGGCTGCAAGGGAGTTGTGCATAGAAAAGATAGTGCATACCTCTACAAGTGAGGTATACGGCACGGCCCAATATGTACCAATAACCGAGGATCATCCCCTTAAAGGACAATCCCCTTATTCTGCTTCAAAGATAGGAGCCGATCAGATTGCCATGTCTTTTTACTATTCCTTTGGCACCCCCGTGGCTATTATCCGTCCTTTTAATACTTACGGGCCGCGTCAGTCTGCCAGGGCGGTGATCCCCACGATCATTACCCAGATCGCAACAGGGCAGTGCACGATTAAGCTTGGTTCCCTCCATCCCACCAGGGATTTCAGCTATGTGAGGGATATTGTCCGTGCTTTTATCGCTGTGGCCGAATCAGAAGACTCTGTTGGTGAGGTGATAAACGCGGGGAGTAACTTTGAAATATCCATCGGTGATACAGCAAAGCTCATCGCAGAGGTAATGGGCGCATCCATCGAGATCTCTTCTGATGAGGACCGGATCAGGCCTGATGAGAGCGAGGTGGAGAGGCTTCTGGCGGATATTAAGAAGGCCAGTGAGCTTACCGGATGGCAGCCGGAGTATGCAGGCTTGTCGGGGCTGAGGAGAGGGCTTATGGAAACAGTGGAATGGTTTCTGAGACCAGAAAACCTGAAGGGTTATAAGGCCCATATATACAACCTGTGAGAGAGAAACTTCTCATTGAAAGGATCATAGGGGCAATAAGGGATGTACTCCCTGAAAGCGATCGCCCTGTGGGACTCCACGAGCCCTATTTCGGAGGAAACGAGTGGAACTATGTGAGGGAGTGTATTGATACAGGCTGGGTATCATACCTCGGTAAATTTGTTGATCAATTTGAAAACGTACTGGCGGAGTTTACGGGCGTAAAAAAGGCGGTGGCCCTTGTCAACGGGACGGCAGCCCTCCATATCGGCCTGAAGATGGCCGGGGTCGGATATAAGGACGAGGTAATGGTGCCTGCACTCACCTTTGTAGCAACGGCAAATGCCGTGACTTACTGTGGAGGAACCCCGCATTTTATTGACAGCGAAGAGAAGACCTTGGGGATCAATCCGGCAAAGCTTGCGTCATATCTCGGCGAGATTGCGGAGATCCGTGATGATGGGTGTTTTAATAAAAAGACGGGACATTATATCCGGGTAGTTGTCCCCATGCACACCTTCGGTCACCCCGTTGACATTGATCCTCTGGCCGATTTGTGCAGGGCCTACGGCATCGAGATGATAGAAGACGCAGCAGAGTCCCTCGGGTCCTATTACAAGGGCAGACACACGGGTAACTGGGGAAAATGTTCTGTACTCAGCTTCAATGGCAATAAAATTGTCACCACAGGCGGCGGCGGAGCAGTCCTGACAAACGATGAGACCCTGGGTGAGAAGATTAAGTACCTCACTGCCACTGCCAAAATCCCTCACCGATGGGAATACCGGCATGATTCTGTGGGTTACAACTACAGACTCCCAAATATCAACGCTGCCCTGGGATGCGCACAGATGGAAGAACTCCACAGTTTTCTTGAGAAGAAGCGAATCCTGGCATCCAAGTACGAAGCTGCCATGAGCGATATCGAGGGTGTTTCCTTTTTTAAAGAGCCTGATTTTGCGAGGAGTAACTACTGGCTCAATCTTCTCCTGCTTGACAATGCCTGTGTGGACCAACGGGATAAGCTCCTCGAAGCAGCGCATACCCACAATATCATAATGCGGCCCGTGTGGACATTAATGCATAAATTACCTATGTACAAAGATTGTCCAAAGATGGACTTGTCAACGGCTGAAAGCTTGGAGCGGCGGATTATAAATATTCCCAGCAGTCCTAAACTGGCGCTTCAAGACATCCGAATTGACAAGGAGGTTTCATGAGGGTTTTACTCATCGTATATGATAATGATTCCTATGTCCACTGGTTCCCTTTTGGATTAGGGTACATATCAGCAGTATTACTCAAAAATGGATATGAAGTTGAAATATATAATCAAGATTTGCATCATTACCCTGAAAGCCATCTTCAACAATATTTAGATAATAATAAATTTGATGTTGTTGGATTGAATTTTATATCTGGTTATTATCAATATAGAAAAACATTAAAAATATCAGAGGCCATTAATAGGTCAAAAAATCGACCATATTTTATAATAGGCGGTCATGGGCCTACTCCTGAGTCGGAGTTTTTCATGCGCAAAACAGGAGCAGATGCAGTAGTTATGGGGGAAGGCGAAATAACTGTTATAGAATTGCTGAATGCTTTAAAAAGCAAAAAGTCCTTTTACGGTATTAAGGGAATGGCATTTCGAGATGGCAGCAAATATGTAGTTAATAATCGGAGGCCATTGATTGAAGATGTAAATACCATTTCATTCCCAGCATATAAATTGTTTCCTATGGAATATTATAGGTTGTTACGCCCGCCGAAATGTAATAATAACGATTTTGCTATTCCTGTACTTTCCGGGAGGGGGTGCACGTTTAAATGTAACTTTTGCTATAGGATGGATAAGGGTTTTCGTCCCCGAAGCAATGAAAGTATTATTGAAGAAATAAAAATGCTAAAGAAAGATTACGGAGCAACTTATATTGTTTTCGGTGATGAGCTGTTAATGTCATCGAAAGAAAGGATGATATACCTTTGCAATGATTTTATAAAGCACAAATTGAATATTAAATGGCAATGCAATGGCAGGTTGAATTTTGCAACGAAGGATATCCTTAATTTAATGAAAACGGCTGGATGTGTATTCATCAATTATGGTATTGAGGCTTTTGATGATCAGATTCTAAAAAACATGAACAAGGCACTAACAACAAAACAAGTTGTGAAAGGAATTGAGGCTACATTAGAGGTAGGTATCAGTCCAGGGTTCAACATTATTTTCGGAAATATCGGAGAAACCCGCGAAACGTTAAGGAAAGGCGTTGATTTTTTGTTAAAATACGATGATGGAGCCCAGATGAGAACAATCCGACCCGTTACGCCATATCCCGGAACTCCATTGTATTATTATGCCATTGAAAAAGGTTTGCTGAAAGATTGCGAGGATTTTTATGAACATAAACATACCAATTCTGATTTAGTCGCAGTCAATTTTACCGATTTAACTAATTCTGAATTCCATGAATGTTTATTTGAGGCAAATTCAATACTGATTGAGAACTATTTCGAAAAGAAAAAGATCGAATATAAAAAACAAATTAGAAAACTTTATTTTGAGTTGGATAGCGATTTTCGAGGATTTAGACAATCATAATTGTTAAGATAATATTCCATATAGAATAAGGCCATGAAAAAAAATATCATCCTCATTGGAGGTGGAGGGCATTGCAAGTCCTGCATTGATGTCATTGAAGCGGAAGATAAATTTGAGATTGCAGGGATAGTAGACAATGACACGAAAAAACAGCGTAAGAAAGTACTCGGGTATGAGATTATAGGCACTGACAGAGACCTTCCAAAATTAATCAAAGAATATAAGAACTGCCTGATAACCTTCGGGATGATTAAAAATGCAAGGCAGAGAGAAGCTAAATTTGAGGAATTAAAAATACTTGGAGCGAAATTTCCTGTCATCCAATCCCCTTATGCAGTTGTATCGAAGAATGCAAAGATTGGAGAAGGAACGATAGTGATGCATCGGGCAGTTATCAATGCCGGGGCAAAGATAGGGAAAAACTGTATCATCAATACAGGCGCTATTATTGAGCATGATGTGACGATTAAAGATCACTCTCATATTGCAACAGGTGCAATCCCCAATGGTGGTACACAGATAGGGAAAGGTGTTTTCTTTGGGAGCCAGAGCAGGACCGTTCAGGGCATAAAGATTGGCGATTATGCGTTTATTGCAAGCGGAGTAACCGTACCTGTTAATGTTGCATCAAATGAGAAGTTCTACGGTGAAAAAGCCAAAAAATGAAACATAAGATATTCATTATAGCAGAAGCCGGTGTTAACCATAACGGAAGCATTCAAACAGCAAAAAAGATGATAGATGCGGCAATAAAAACCGGGGCGGACGCGATAAAATTTCAGACCTTCAAGGCTGAACAGCTGGTCACAGGTTTTGCACCAAAGGCAGAATACCAGAAGAAGACAACCGGAAGGAACGAATCCCAGTTTGAGATGTTGAGAAAGCTTGAGTTTGGGATGAATGAGCACAAGCAATTGTTCGATTACTGCAGGCAAAAAGGCATCATCTTTCTCTCATCGCCTTTTGACCTTGAGAGCATTGACCTATTAAGGAAGTTGGGTCTCACGATATTCAAGGTCCCATCGGGAGAGATCACGAACCTCCCGTACCTCCGGAAGATAGGGGGTTTAAAAAAGAGGGTT
>CAIJOT010000149.1 GCA_903822335.1 uncultured delta proteobacterium | reverse complement strand
CCTCCTTTTTAATATATGTTAAAGTCTGAACCATTTTGGTTCATCAAAACGTTCTGTACAACGCAGTATACGGCTTGAATAATTTCTGACATACTCGTTCTTGAGCTTTAGTGTGATCCTTCTGAAATCTTCATTGTTTAAAAGGCGTCCGATATCAACAGGATCTTTGAATGTAAACTCCGCTATAATCTCACTTATGCCTCCAAGAATCACGTTCCATCCACCTGCAACTTCTACATAATCAATCTTTTCCATGGTCGGAAGATGCTCATTGATGATGAAGTCTTTGTACTCATCTTTTTTGTCCGGCCTGAGGTCATAATACTGGTTCAGTTTCCACACACTTTTTTGTATGGTGTAATATTCCTTTTTTACCC
Organism: uncultured delta proteobacterium; assembly: GCA_903822335.1. Classification (GTDB taxonomy): domain Bacteria; phylum Desulfobacterota; class Syntrophorhabdia; order Syntrophorhabdales; family Syntrophorhabdaceae; genus CAIJOT01. The sequence goes on along the minus strand of CAIJOT010000149.1, from coordinate 13,403 downwards.
TGCCCGTTGGTTCAAGAACCGCTGTTCTGTAATTATAGACCAACGATTTGATTTGAAGGATGAGGTCTTTGAACTTTTGAGTTGCCATGATCTCTGATAATGTTCCAAAATCTTTCGTAGAAAGTACCCCGATAACCCGTGGGCCAAACCCTACTTCTACATAGTACCCTCCCACTGGAATAAGCCCCATGGTAATTGTCTCCGGGAGAAAGGTTCCGGATATGAATTCTGCATATTCGTGTTCTTTCCCCTGAATGATATCCCAGTGAAGAGTAAACAAGATGGGCGTGGACAACCTCCTTGCTAAGTTTTATTTATGGAATATCTCGAACCTATGCTAACGGTAATAGCAAATCCTCTCATACGAACCATTTGCGTATATTTGTTCAATACTGGTTTTTTAAAACTTATTTGCATTCTAACTTATACACCTTTCATGTCAATTCATTTATTATTATACCATATAAGAATAGGTTATAATAATTATTTTGCATCAAAACCTTTTGTATCTTTAAAATACAATGGTTGCCCCGCGGGTCCATACCCCGAAGCTTGCTTCGAGATGGTTGCCCCGCAACTTACTGCGGGGTGATTCATTTCATGTTGTTGTCTCGCCTTTGATACCCCGTGGCTTGCCGCGGGGTAGTTCATTTCTATTGTTCTGATGATTTTAGCTTAACACTGATTGTTTCAAGGGCGTCTCCTCGCACGTTGACACGGTATAATAAAATAAGGACCATGCAGATGAAACATGGTATGGCAAATATTATAAAAAATTGTTTGAAGCTTAAACCTGCCATTTGCAAAATACCACCCAAAATGGGACCCAGAATGGAGCCAACCCTACCTGATGCATGTGCCCACCCAATACCCGTAGAGCGGATATGGGTAGGATACGTCTCACTACATACCACATGCAGGGCATTTGGTGCACTCACTATGAAAACACCAATCGCAGCACCTGCTATGTAAAGGGCGATATTGGATGAAACAGCGCCAAAGAGGAGGACAGAGAAACCACCGAGGAGGTAAGTGAGAGAGAGTCCGGGTTTACGGCCAAAAGCATCCATCAGGCAGCCGAGTAAAAACCCGCCAGCAGATGCGCCAATGGCCTGGACCATCGCATAGCTATAACTCTTCACCAGAGAAAATCCAGCCTTGACCAAAAGCTGTGGCAGCCAGGTAGCTAATCCATAGAGTGCTATCATATTGAACAGGTAAGTTAACCAGAGCAGAATGGTCATCAATGTTAAGCCTGAACTGAAAAGCTCCCTGAAGCGGCCCTGTGTTTGCGGTGATGATTGACTTAAATTGTCGGATGTCCAATGTATTTCTTGAAACCCTGCCATCCTTTCAACCCTTTTTATTTCTTTGATAGCCTCTTTATACTGTTTTTTACCAGCTAAGAAACGGACTGATTCAGGTAGATAGGCATTTAAGACAGGAATAAAGAAAACAGGTAAGAATCCTATCACAAGCACTATGCGCCATCCAAAAGAAGGGATAAATGCCATTGCCACTAAAGCAGCTATTGCCCAGCCAAAAGTGAAACCACCAACGGCAGCTGTTAATATTTTTGCCCTTATTCTGGCCGGTGCGAATTCAGAGATGAGTGTAATGGTGAGGGTTAATGCCCCACCCAATCCCAAACCGCACAGGAAACGGAGGATACAAAAGACTAAAAAGTTAGGGGCAAAAAAGGCAATACCATTAAAGATTGAAAATATAGCCACAGCCAACAATAAGATTTTTTTTCTTCCTATGCGGTCTGATGCCATCCCAAAAGCTATGGCGCCAAACATCAGTCCAAAAAAACCATAGGATGCCATAGAACCTGCCATGACTGGCGTGAGGTTCCATTCCTTGAGCGCTAAAGGTAAAATGTATGCGATAATCTGGGAATTATAACCGACAAAAACGAGGGTCAGGCCTGTGAGTAACAGCAATACACTATGGAAGCGGTTAAACTTTAGTTCGTCAAGCCATTGAAATGCGTTGATAATGCTCTCCTGTCCCCATGGGTTTACATTTTAATGCAAGCGGTGCTCTCATATTATCACAGGGGAGTGAAAAGGAGAAGGGGAAAAATTGTTGGTCATGGGAGGTAAAGCATGTTACATTTTTCATAGATTTGCCAGAGATTTTTTGTATATAAAAAATATATGCCAGCCAGACTATGGTGGGTAAAAATGGAAAGGTAAGCAATGTCAATTATCTATCGTCCAGCAGAATATAAGGATATTCTTAAGATTGCAGAGGTTCGTACAGATGCCACTGAGGAAATAAAAAGACGGCACGGGTTTGACAGTAAAAAGGCCCACAACGAACCAAATCCCTTCTACATTTTTTCTTTGCAGAAGGAGCCGGAAGGGTTTTGGGTGGCTGAAGAAAAGGGGGATATCCTGGGGATGACAATAAGCTGGGTGCGGGGAAATCTCTGGTTTCTCTCGTTTCTCTTTGTCTCGCCATCTCATCAGGACAAGAACGTCGGGCAAAACTTACTTAGGATGGCCCTTCAGCATGGTGGGGAGAAAAAGATTACAAACCGTGCGGTTTTACTTTTGCATATAACACAACGTCTATCGGGCTCTATATGCAATACGGGATGTACCCACGGGAATCTCTGTACCGCATGGTTGGTACAAGTACTCCAGCAGCATCCATCAAAGGTGACATGAAACCCTTTGATTACGAAAGGCTTCAGGATGCTGGGGATAGTCTCACCCAGCTTCGTCACATTGATGAACGTGTTTTGGGTTTTTCCCGCGACAGGCATCACGAGTTTTTCCTTACATCTCGGGGCGTAACCTGTTACCTGATGCGCAAGAGTGGTATTCCTGAAGGCTATGCATATCTCTGGTCAGATGGACAGATAGGACCCCTCGCAGTGGTTTCACCGGAGTCGCTCAAAGATGTAATAACTACAGTGCTCAACATTGCTTCGGCCCAGGGTGTGAACCATATATCTGTCACAGTTCCTGGATGTAGTGAACAGGCAATTGAAATTGCTCTTAAACATAAATGGCGGATCACCGAGCCTTACCTCTTGATGTCTTCAAAGCCTTTTGGAAATTGGTCAGCTTACCTTTTCCATTCCTCTGCTTTAATGTAAAGATAGGGAAGGGGTATGTGCCTTCATCATCTCATCAAACACAGATACCACCGCTTCTGCAAAGGCCTGGTCATTGATGTGCATGTCCAGTTCCACTATTTTGATGCTTGGGTGCAGGTTCTTTCTCAATACATTGAGGAATATGGTATGGCCTTCCGGGTCGTAGAATACATTACCTGGCTTGTCATGTTCGTCGAAACCGTGAAGGGGGAAGAGCACGATGACCGGACCTTTCGCACGGTTTAACTTCTCAGCCATCACTTCGGCGGCAGCGATCATCTCCTCGTGAGTGGCTTTCACACCCAGGACGAGAGGGTTATGCACATGTATCTTCCTTCCTTCAGGGACAGCATCTACTGTTCCCGGCCAGTGCCATAATTCCATACAGCCAGGGGCAACAATCTGGGGGATACCCATCATACCGGCTGCCTCTAATCTCTCAGGACCAGCACGGAGCGCACCCCCGTTCAACTCCTCAATCACCTCACCCACACAGAGGTCGAAGACGGCAGAGAAGAACCCCTGATGGATCAGGTGTTCGAAGGTTCCCCCACCCACTGTGCCGATGGCATGACTCACCACTACCTCATAGCCTCTCTCTTCTAACATGGGTTTCATCCAGGTGAGGTATTTCATGATTCCCCTTGTGGTGACCCCCACCATGGGTTTCTCAGGGATAAGGGTTTGATAGGCTTGAGCCATACCGATAATCGCATGAGCAGCAGATTGAAGGGATTGTTTGTTGATACTGTTGAGTCCCCATAAATCCACAGGTACCTGCATCATGACCTGATCCTTCGCAACCTTATCACCTGTTACGAGGGGGGTGAAGGCGATGGTGGAGACCATGAGCTTCGGCAAACCGATGGGGAGTTCCCTCATGGTGGTTAACCCCAAGGATGTGCCCATGGAACCCCCGATACTGATAATCCCGTGGAGGTGTCCTTGTAAAGAGAGGGTTCTCATGATCCGGGAGGCACCCTCTGCCATGAAGGCAATGGCTTTGCCCTCATCATGGAGAGAACGGATCTCATTCAGTGTTGTTCCTGCAGCATTTGCCACTTCTTCACGGGTGATATCAGGGGGGAAGGGGACATCTCCTAAAATCCCTGCATCGATGATGAGGGGTGTAAGCCCCTTCTCTTGTATGATATCCCTCAGATACCCCAGTTCTTCTGCTTTTGTATCGAGGGTACCGAGAATGGCGATGGTTTTGGTCATGGTGGGTCCATACCAGAATATATTAAACAACAAAAAAGTCTATCAAAAACACGATTGATGAGGCTGATTGAAATGATCTTGTGATATGTAAGGCCTATAATAAACCCTTTTCTTTCATTGTAGGGATAAAATCAACTATTAATTTCTCCATACCAAGTTCATTGCTCTTTGCGCCAAGGGCAATGCCTATAAGCTGGGTGAGATACACAACGGGCATGTTATATTGATTGCCGGAAGCTTGTGATAGGCCTTTCTGTCTCATATCAAGGTTGCTCTGACAGAGCGGGCATACCGATGTAACACAATCTGCCCCTGCACGTTTTGCACTATCGAGAATGTCTTTCAACAGCCTCTGGGTTATATCTGGCCTTGTAATGGAAAGGCCTGCCCCGCAACACTCTACTTTATGGGTCCATTCCAGAGGTTCGCCACCGATAGACTCAACAATCTTGTCAATGATCGTCGGTTGTTCATCATCGTCAATTTCTATACCGTGGAATCTCATCAAGCAACCATAGTAAGATACCACCTTTAATCCCTTCAGGGGTTTCTTTATGCTGTTTTTCAAGGCTTCTAATGTTACAAGGTCTCGCAGGAAGTCGAGTATGTGATATATTTTCAGATCCCCGGTGTATTCAAAACCCGTGTTGTGTATGAGGTAATTCTTAATTACCCCATCATTTTTGTATGCTTCTACTGTGAAACATAAACTATATAGACAAGAAGGGCAAGGAACAAGGATTCCCTTTATGCCAGTCTCAACTGCTTTCTGGATGTTTTTATATGGGAGTAAATATGACAGACCCTGGGAAAATGCGTGTAATGGACTTGTTCCACAGCAATGCCAATCAGGTATTTCAACAAGCTTTATATCCAGTAAACTGCATACTTTTCTCAAAGAAATGTCAAATTCCTTTGATACGCCCTCAAGCGAACAACCAGGATAATATCCAATCTCCATCTCTACGTCCTCAGCCTTTTATGAATCTTTTACTCTTTTGAAAGAGTTCCCTTATGCTACCGATGTCCTTGATTCTATGAGGAAGCAAGCTGATTTTACCTTTCCTTACCATGTCAGGAAATAACCCTATATCTTTGAAGGGTGTCATCATCTTCATATTGTATTGAACTATGAGACCCAGCTCATATATTCTTCCATATTTCTTAATGTTATCGAAGAACAGGCTGTTAAAAGCATTGACCTGTTCCTGGCCTGGTTGGTATCCCTCTTCGATACACAAGCGTCGCAATACGTTCATAACCCGTGCTATATTTACTCCCTCCGGACACCTTGCAGAGCAGGTCACACAAGATGCACAGACCCAGACCATAGGTGATGTGAGGGCTTTTTCTTTCAGGTTTAATTGGATGTACCGCATTATTTGATTGGGCATTTCCTCCATATCCGGGGCAACCGGGCAACCAGCGGAACATTTTCCACACTGGATGCATCGTGTTACATCTACATCACTGAGTTGTAAAATCCTGTTCTTGAAATTGTGTACTTGCTCTGAGTCAACCTGCAACATGCTCTTCTCTCTCCTCTATTTCATCGAAAGATGCCGATATCTGGGCGTAGACCGCATCATCTGTAAACCCTTTCACATCAATAGCTCCTGCCCTGCATGTGGAAGCACAGTTACCACACCCCTGACATAACGTCTTTATTACCTTTGCTACGCTTCTCCCGCCAACTACATCTTTCTGTATTGCCTCAAAGGGGCATACACCTATACAGTTAAAGCAGCCGACACATTTCTGAATGTTTACATCTGCCAGTTTTGGTTCAACTGTCAATTCGTCTGCTGCAAAAAGTGCGCATGTTTTCGCTGCAGCAGCACTACCCATCATCACTGAATCGGGTATGTCTTTTGGAAAGGTACAGGCACCAGCGATAAAGATACCCCTTGTGATGCTTTCCACAGGCTGGAGTTTCGGATGTACTTCGGTGTAGAAACCATAGGTATCATAAGGTATATTAAGTTTTCTTGCAAGGTTTTGTGCGTCGGGGTTTGCAATCATTGCACTTGCGAGGACTACAAGATCCGCCTCCATCTTGACAACCTCCCCTAATAACGTATCTGCTCCATAGACGAGCAGTTTATCGCCAAGGTTATCGATCTTTGAAACCCTTCCCCTTATATATATGACCCCATAATTCCTTTGTGCTCTTAGGATAAACTCTTCATAATTCTTTCCTGTCGCTCGTATATCAATATAGAATATAACGGACTGTGTTTCTGGAAAATGGTCTTTGAGCAGTATTGCCTGTTTGGCTGTATACATACAACATATTTTGGAACAGTAAGGCATACCCTTCTCTTCATCCCTGGAACCAACGCACTGGACAAAGACGATGTTTTTTATCTCTTTTCCATCTGATGGCCTTACGAGATGACCGCCAGTTGGTCCGTTCGGGTCTAACATCCTCTCAAGTTGCAAACCTGTAATAACATCCTTATACTTTCCAGCGCCATACTCACCGTATTTTGAGATGTCAAACATTGAGTATCCAGTTGTCACAATTATTGCCCCAAATTTTTCAGTACGTATTGTCTCTTTCTGCTCGTAATCAATGGCGCCAGCAGGGCAGAATTTTTCGCATGTTTTACATTTGCCTTTTATGAAGAATATACAGTGTTCTGCATCTATCACTGGTACATTTGGCACTGCCTGCGAAAAGGGTTTAAAGATTGCTTTTCGCATGCCAAGACCCATGTCTGTTTCGCTCAACACTTTTGATGGGCACTTTGTTATACACTCACCACATCCTGTGCATTTTGACATGTTGACATATCGGGGATTTGTCTTTATGGTTATATCAAAGTTACCTACAAAACCTTTGACGTCAGCGACCTCAGAAAGGGTCAGAAGCTCTATCTTTTCATGATGGGATGACTCCGTCATCCTCGGGGTGAGTATTCAGGCAGAGCAGTCAAGGGTAGGGAAGGTTTTTTCAAGGAGAGCCATTTTCCCGCCAATAGAAGGTGACTTCTCTACTATGGTTACATGGTAGCCGGCATTTGCGCAATCAAGAGAAGCCTGCATACCGGCAATACCTCCACCAATGACGAGAACCCTTTTTTCCACAGGAAATTTCAATGGCTCCAAGGGCACCAGTTTCATTACCTTTGAAACGCCCATTTTTACAAGACTGATGGCCTTCCGTGTAGCTAATTCGTTATCCGGATGGACCCATGAGCATTGTTCCCGTACGTTGACCATTTCAAACATATATGGGTTCAAGCCAGCGTTGGCAATAGATTTCTGAAAGGTTGCCTCGTGCATCCTTGGAGTACATGCAGCAACAACCACTCTGTCCAGATTGTGTTGCTTTATAGCGTCTTTAATTGCATTTTGACCCAGGTCGGAGCAATTATACTGCAACGTTTCTGCATGAACAACACCAGGGAGGGTTTTTACCTTTTCAACAACCTTATTTACGTCTACAACAGAACCAATGTTTTTTCCACACTGGCATATAAAGACGCCAACCTTTGCCATTTCTCAAATCACCTGCCTTTGCATAACCTTTTCCAGTTTTACCACACCAGCTTATTCACTGGCAGCTACTTTCCTCTTTAATGGTGAAGGACCCAGACTTTTAATGTGTTCCGTGAAATTATTGAAGACACGGTAAAGTTTATCGCTTTCGGATGTGGCGATGTATTCAAGCCTTAACCTTTCGTCATTGATTCCTATAAACTTAAACATGTCTCTGAGCACCTCTACCCTTTTTGCTGTCATAAAGTTACCCTTTGAATAATGACATTCACCTAAATGGCAGGCAGCTATGAGGACACCATCAGCCCCTTTCTGAAATGCTTTTAAAACGAAATGCGGCGAAACCCTGCCACTACACATTGTGCGAATTATCAGTATGTTAGCAGGGTATTTAAGCCTCAGAGAACCACTGAGGTCTGCAGCTACGTAGCTTCACCAATAACAGCAGAAAGCAATTATTGAAGGTTCAAATTGTATTGACTCTTCCATTTATCACCATGATTTATGAGTAGTTTTATTCAAATCCTCACCACGATTCCTTCTCAAATTTGTACTATTTGTTTATAATTTTTGCCATTGACCGGTCAATATAATTTTATTTTTCTTTTACTTTACATAATTTATACTGAAAATCTCTGATTATCAAGGTTTTGCTGCAATAGCTTACATGAAAAGCGTTTAGCGTGTAGTCTCAGATAGCTCGGACATGATGTACATTCATAACAATATAATCTGTTAAAATTGAGGATAATCTGATAATATTATTTTGATTGTGTGATAATGCACCATGGAGAATACATTAAGTAAGGTATTACAGTCTAAAAAATAAGGATTTCAATGAAAAGACATAGAATAAAATTCCTTCCTGCAGACAGAGTTTTTGTCGTTGACGATGGCGAAAACCTGCTTGAGGCAGCAATGAAGACCGGTATTCATATCAATGCTTCCTGTGGCGGGAACAGCACATGTGGAAAATGCAAGGTAAAAGTAATAGAGGGCAATGTTCCCTCATCTGCAAACCAAAAGATAACCCAGCAGGAGTATGATGCAGGTATGAGGCTTGCCTGTATGACTACTATACACGGGGATATGGTTGTTGAGGTGCCACTTGAATCTCAGGTAGATAGAGCTGTCCTAAAAAGAAAAAGGAAGGTTTCTACTCCCCATATCATCTCTGTCTCTGATATTGGACAGCTCGTTACAGGGTGGGAAGTAGACCCTGCAGTTTTTAAAAGATACGTGGAACTTCCAATCCCATCCATAGAGGATAACATATCCGATCTTGGAAGGTTAACGAGAGAGCTGAAGAAAAAGTACGAGATGGATGATATTGCCATAGATTTCAGGGTTCTTAAAAGATTGAGTGGAGTCCTGAGGGATGCAGATTGGAAAGTAACGGTTACATTAGTTCAGACAAAGAGAGGCTGTAAACTGATTTATGTAGAAGCTGGTAATACTGTGAATAAAAATTATTCGATCATTATCGATATCGGGACAACTACTATTTGTGGCCAACTCCTTGACCTTGCCAACTGTAGCGTATTAAAGATGGTAGCAAGCACACCGAATGGCAGGGATGTGTGTACACTCGCTGAAGTCTCTGACTATAACGCCCAGATTAGTTATGGGGAAGATGTGATATCGAGAATCATGTACTCGCAGAGGAAATTCGGGTTGAAGAACCTTCAAGAGGTTATGATGTCTACCATCAACGGGATAGTAGAGGAATTACTCGAAATAAGCAAGATCAAGGCAGATTCTATATCACACTGTGTATTTGCGGGAAACACTACAATGACGCATCTTGCTCTTGGCATCGATCCGAAATACATCATGCTTTCACCATATACCCCCACCACAACATTTATTCCACCTGTCAGGACAATCGATCTTGGTATGAATGTTGGTGAGCATGTGTATGTCTATGTCTTTCCCAGTGTGGCTTCTTATATAGGAGGGGATATAGTTGCAGGTGTTCTTGGTTCAGGTATGTTTCAGAAGGACAAAGTCACTTTGTTTATGGATATAGGGACAAATGGTGAAATAGTTCTTGGCAATAAAGACTGGCTTATGTGTGCTTCCTGTTCTGCTGGCCCTGCTTTTGAGGGGGGCGGTATCAAGTTTGGAATGATGGCAGGGAAGGGTGCTATAGAGCAAGTAAGGATTAACCCAGTGACATATGAACCTATGATACTTACTATTGGAAGGGTAAAACCGATGGGCATATGTGGTTCTGGCCTCATTGACATTGTTGCGGAACTCCTTTTGGCAGGTTTGATAGACCAGAATGGTAAGTTTAAAAATGATATAGCTATAAAAAGGGTGAGGAAAGGTGAAAGCGGTTTTGAGTATGTGATAAGTTATGCATCGGAAAATCAGGTACACAAGGATATAGTAATCACAGAGGTAGATCTGGATAACCTAATAAGGACAAAAGCCGCCATATATGCAGGATGCAAGGTACTTCTTGATAGTATTGGTCTTGCCTTTAAAGATGTAGATAAGGTTATTATTGCTGGCGGTTTTGGGCATTACATAGACCCTGAGAAGGCACAGGTGATCGGACTTTTGCCTGAATTACCTCTCAACAGGTTTATATTTGTGGGGAATGGTTCTCTACTCGGTGCACGATTGCTTTCTTTCTCAAAGGGTTTTTTACGTGATGTAGAGAGAATTGCTTCGATGATGACAAATATTGAACTATCAAATAATAATAAATTTATGGATGAATTCATAGCAGCGATGTTTTTACCACATACAGAGCAAAGGGCTTTTCCGGGGGTCATAAAGAGGTTAGAAGAAGACTGTTTTGTGAAAATAATGCGGAATGCGGTTACACAACATTAAGGAAATTTTATGCCGAAGGTGATAGCTATTGCAGGTAAAGGTGGTGTAGGCAAGACAACCATAGGCGGGATGCTTGTAAGATATATCGTGGAGGAGATGAAAAAGGGCCCTGTGCTTGCTGTTGATGCCGACCCAAATTCAAACCTTAATGAATTGCTTGGTATTAAAGTCAAAGAAACCATTGGTCGTGTAAGGGAGACGATGAAAAAGGATGTGCCTACCGGCATGACAAAGGATATATGGTTTGAGTATAAGGTGAATGAAGCTGTCATTGAAGGGACAGGATTCGATTTGCTCGTTATGGGCAGACCTGAAGGCCCAGGTTGTTACTGCGCTGCAAATAGTCTTGCAAAACAGTCCATTGATAGCCTAAAAGAAAATTATACATATGTCGTTGTTGATAATGAGGCAGGGATGGAACACATGAGCAGGCTTGTAACTCAGAATGTAGGCATATTATATGTAGTTTCAGACCCAACCCCCCGGGGACTACTTACCGCCGGCAGGATTATGGAGCTTATCAAAGAATTAAACCTAAACATTCATAAGACATATACTGTTGTAAACAGGATTAGAGAAGAAGAGATAGGAGTCTTAAGGCAGATTGGGAAACAGAAAGGCATAGAAATAATTGGAACGATAAGAAACGATGAAATGCTTGTGAAGAATGACAGGGATGGAGAAAGTATATTCATACTCGACAGGGACTCTTTGGCACTGACCGATGCCTATAGCATCTTTAAAAGAACCATGGATTGAATATTAACGAATTATAAGCGTGGAGCGTATATCAGAATACAGAGGACAGAAGACAGATTATGGATCAAAGGAAATATACTTGAGTCTGTTTTCTATCAGTTACGCATGTGGTAGGACGGTCTGGCATCTGAACGTCTGAAATACTCACCGCTATTCGTTAAGCACTAAAATAGCTGAAAATAGGGGGATAACGTGTCTGCTAAAATCATAAGCGGGACTGAGATAGCACAACAAATAAGGGAAGAGATAAAGAAAGAGGTAGAACAACTAAAGAAAAAGCATGGACTCACACCCGGACTTGTAACGATAATTGTTGGAAAAAATCCAGCCTCTGTGAGTTATGTTACGGCAAAACAGAAGACCGCAAAAGAGCTTGGATTCTATTCTGTGCAGGAGGATTTGCCTGAAGATGTGAAAGAAGAGGCCCTTCTCGGTTTAATAGACAGGTTTAATAAGGACAATACAATTCACGGGATACTTGTTCAATTGCCGTTACCAGGACACATAAATGAAACAAAGATTTTATATGCAATCAGCCCTGATAAGGATGTGGATGGTTTTCACCCTGTCAATGTCGGTAAGCTTATGATAGGTGAGGCGCGCTTTTATCCCTGTACACCCTATGGGATTCAACAGCTTCTTATCAGGAGTGGTGTTCGGATAGACGGGGCAGAGGTTGTGATTGTGGGAAGGAGTAACATTGTAGGAAAACCGACAGCAATGATACTCTGTCAGAAAGCAGAAGGGGCTAACGCAACAGTTACAATATGCCATACAGGTACAAAAGACCTTGCATTCCATACAAAACGTGCTGATATTCTTATAGTTGCTGCAGGGAGACCAAAGGCAATCACGGCTGATATGGTGAAAGATGGAGCCGTGGTAATAGATGTTGGCGTGAACAGGATTGGAATGACACCGGAAGGAAAGGCAAAACTCTGCGGGGATGTGGATTTTGACTATGTGAAAGAAAAGGCAGCAGCTATTACCCCTGTTCCCGGAGGCATTGGCCCCATGACCATAACGATGCTCATGCTTAACACGGTCAAGGCTGCGAAAGTAGCTGCCAACCTCGTGTAATACCTTGCTCCTGTCTGCATAGGGTCATAGGATCACTGCCACCCCGGCGGGATGAATGGGATAGGGGAGATTGACGGGATAGAGCACAGAAGAGACTGTACGGCCAGTCAGCACGGGCGCAGTTAAAAACTATTTTCTCGCGATAAGTCCGGACCTGAAGGCTTGTGTGTACTTCCGGCAGAATGGGTCTCTTCCCAGCAGGAGTTCGGACGCAAGCAAGGATTCGCGAAGACCCTGATTCGTGGGGTCCACTATAGCCGAGTCAAGACCAGCCTCCAAAGCCAGCGTCAGAAAAGTTCGATTGATTAAAGAACGGCCTGGCAGCCCGAATGAAATGTTGCTCAGGCCGCTTGTTATGTGTGCCTTGGGGTATTCCCTCTTAATCGCCCTTATCGATTCCAGTGCTATCAATCCGGCCTGCGTGTCAGTGGCAATAGTCAAAATCAAGGGATCTACATACACCTTTTCGTCAGACACCCCCGCTTCTCGAGTAGCCCTGAAAACCCTCTTCACCACCCTCAACCGGTCATCCACACTTTTGGGAATCCCCGATTCATCAAGGGCCAGTGCAACAACCGCACAATTGTGCTTTGTCACAATAGGAAGGATGTTTTCCAGCCGTTCCGAATCGCCGCATATGGAATTGATCATCGGCTCTCGTCTGATATGTTTAAGGGCCTCGATTAAAGCAGCGGGGTTAGTACTGTCCAGGCATAAGGGCATTTTCACTGCTTCTTGTACGGTCCTCACTAACCAGACTAAATCATCGGGCTCCCTGTCAGGGGTGGTACCGGCGTTAACGTCCAGCAAGTCGACCCCGGCTTGAGCCTGCTCTTCAGCCAGACCCTTGATAAAATGCGCATCTCTGTTGACAATGGCT
>CAIJOT010000148.1 GCA_903822335.1 uncultured delta proteobacterium | reverse complement strand
GCTCTCGTTATGCTCTGGGGTCTCTTCGGCTGGAAGATTGCCCTTCTCTACACGGCCACCGGTGTTATCATCGCTTTTATAGCCGGGATTGCCATCGGAAAGCTAAAGCTTGAGCACCTTGTGGAGGAGTATGTGTATCAGATTAAGATGGGCGAAGGGGTGGAAATTGTTCCGACCTGGCGGGAGCGCCTTGTCGATGCAAGGGACTACACGAAGAATATCCTTGCGAAGGTGTGGCTTTTTGTCATCATCGGAATCGGCATCGGGGCCGTGATCCACGGGTATGTTCCCATGGACTATGTGCTTAAGGTGGCTGGCCCCGGCAACCCCTTGGCTGTGCCCATAGCTGTCCTGATCGGCATCCCGCTCTATTCCAATGCGGCTGGCACCATCCCCATCATCCAGGCCCTCGTGGAGAAGGGGATGCCCATGGGAACAGCCCTTGCCTTTATGATGTCCATTGTGGCGATCTCTACTCCAGAGATGATTATCCTACGTAAGGTCATTAAACCAAAGCTCATTGCGGTATTTGCGGGTGTTGTGGCAGTGGCAATTATTATCGTCGGATACTTATTTAACGCCGTTTTATAGGGATAATGAAACACAGGGAAACTATTTATTCATTGTAGAAGGAGGTAGACACATGAAGATTCAGATTTTAGGTGCAGGCTGTCAGAACTGTGTGAGGCTCGCAAAGAATGCAGAGGATGCGGTAAAGGCAAAGGGCATTGAGTGTGAGGTTGAAAAGGTAACGGATATCAAACAGATCATGAGTTACGGCATTATGCAGACACCCGCCCTTGTTATAGACGGAGTAGTGAAAAGCGTCGGGAAGATACTCTCCGTGGAGGAGATTAAAAAACTACTATGAAAAAGGGGTCAGGGGGCCGAGGGGTCAAGGGGTCAAGTGAAGTTCACCGGAACCCTCGAACCCTTGAATCCTTGAACCCTCAAGAACTCAGGAGGAAAACTATGTTAGAGGAAAAAGATGTTTGTTGCGGTGGGAGCGTAAAGCCGCTCATTCTGGGCTGTTCCGGCGGTTCTAATGTGGGTCAGATAGCAAACAAACTCATGATTGAGCTGGACAGGAAAGGGGTGGGGAATGCATACTGCCTTGCCGGTATTGGGGCAGGGCTGACAGGTTTCATTGAAAGCGCTAAGGCATCAAAGACGATTGTCATTGATGGCTGTACGGTTGGATGCGGAAAAAAGGCATTCGAAAAGTATGGACTTGAGCCTTCCCAATACTTTGTAGTTACTGAGCTGGGTATTGCAAAGACCCATGACTTCTCGAAGCTTGAAGATGAGACAAAGGATACGCTGAATCCTATTCTCTCACATATACAAGGATGATTGAGCAGAGGATGGATAAAGAACTATCCCACACAAGCTGCGGGGTATTAAATAAGGAAGTCATGTGAGTGACGAAACTACCCATATGCATGGTAACGGCGAAAAGGGATTAGCGATAAGTTTTCTCGTAACGCTTGTGATCCTTGTAGCGGAAGTAATCGGCGGTATCGTAAGCAACAGCCTTGCCCTCTTGAGCGACGCGGGTCACGTCGTAGCCGATGCATTTGCCATCGTCTTGAGCATAGCTGCGGTCAGGATCAGCAAAAAACCTTCCGATGCGAGGGCAACCTACGGATATCATAAGACAGCCCTCCTCGCCGCCCTTATCAATGGTATGAGCCTTCTCGTCATTGCCGGATTCATTTTCGTGGAATCGTACGAGAGGTTTCTTGCGCCCCCCTCCATTAACACGCCGGTCATGTTCGGTGTGGCGGTTGGCGGATTCATCGGGAATATCGTCATGGTCCTGGCACTTAAGGGTCACCATGAGGACCTCAATGTGAAGAGCGCCTGGTTTCATGTGCTGGGTGATACCTTCTCTTCAGTGGGCGTCATTGTCTCAAGTATCATGATTGCCCTTACCGGCTGGATCTATGCCGATCCGATTATGAGCGTCTTGATCTCTATTGTTATTAGCGTTGGCGGCATCCTGGTGCTGAAAGACGTCTTAAGGATATTGTTTGATCTTACCCCCAGAGGGTACGATGTAGAGAGGCTCTCGCAGAAGATTGCTGGCATTCCTGGTGTAATCGGTATTCACGACGTGCATCTCTGGTCAGTGAGCCATGATAATGTTGCCTTTTCCGCACACATCCTCATGGACGACAGAGCTCTCAGTGAGGCAGAGAAGGTGAAAAAGAGTATCGAGTATGTCCTTGCCGAAGAAAAGATTG
This sequence comes from uncultured delta proteobacterium, assembly GCA_903822335.1. Taxonomy (GTDB): domain Bacteria; phylum Desulfobacterota; class Syntrophorhabdia; order Syntrophorhabdales; family Syntrophorhabdaceae; genus CAIJOT01. The sequence goes on along the minus strand of CAIJOT010000148.1, from coordinate 2,183 downwards.
CCCATACAACGCTTCAGATGGAATGCACGCCTTGCGCAAACGGGGAGCTGTATTGTAGGTGGAACCAAACAAACAAAAAGAATGAGACCAATTTTTCAAGGAGGCATGTATGGGAAAGGTTGTTGAGCTGAATCGGGAAGATAACCAAAACGTCTGCCGGTTTGTCTGGGCCCGGATGCGATCAAAAAATTACATCACCAACATACTCCTTGCCTGTATTGCTGTTGCCCTGGAGGTATATTACAGCATATGCGGAGGGTCCTGCTCTTATCTGAAGGGCGACCTCTTGCGCATCCCTTTGCAGTATATCGGGATCGCCTACATGGCATGCATCGTATTTTTCAGTATCCTCAAGTGGGATAGACTGCTCCTCGTCTTGCTTTCTGCGGGTGTTGGGATTGAAATCTACCTCATCGGTTTCCAGATTTGGCACAACACGTACTGCCCTTACTGCCTCGCCTTTGGAGGGATTATTTTCCTGCTCTTTCTGCTGAACATTGACAGAAACAGAAAGAAACTGTCGGTTATCTCTATGGGCCTCGCCCTTATTCTCTTTTCTATCTTCTTTGAGGGTTCTGTTACTCCTTCCTATGCCGGTGAGGTTCTTGTTCCGACCTTCGGTGAAGGAAAGGTTAAGGTCAGGCTTTACACAGACTATTTCTGCCCGCCCTGCAGGGCTATGGAGCAGGATTTGGAGCCGGTAATTATTGAATTGATAAAGAACAAGGTCATCAATATAACCTTTGCCGATACCCCATTTTATAAATCCTCTTCCCTCTATGTACGATACTTTCTCTACGCGATACAAGAAAAAAAGGACTTTACCCATGCGTTGAAAGTACGGAATACCCTGATCGAGGCAGCAAAGACAAATATAGAAGACAAGGAGAAGTTAGAGGCGTTTTTAAGGGAAAAAGGGATAACCTTCAAACCGTTTGATCCAAAGCCTGCCTTCGACATTCTATCAGGTTATATGAAAGAAGATCAGATAAAGGCTACCCCAACCTGTGTGATAGAAATGGACGGGAATAAAAATACTTACGTAGGCGGGACCGACATTATTAATGCCCTCAAGGGGTTGAAGCAGGAACAGCCGAAGAAGCCTAAAAGTGGCGCGACTGGGGAGAAACAATAATGCAAATGGAAACATTGAAAGTATTGTTCGTCTGCGTTCATAATGCGGCGCGGAGTCAGATGGCAGAGGCATTTCTCAACCACCTCTGCGGGGACAGGTTTATTGCGGAGAGCGCAGGACTTGAGCCCGGAGAGCTTAATCCCCTTGCTGTTGAGGCCATGAGGGAAATAGGGATAGATATATCACAAAACAAGACAAAGAGTGTCTTCGATTTCTACAAGCAGGGCAAACTCTACCGGTATGTCATTACCGTCTGTGACGAATCGGGCGCAGAAATGTGTCCTATATTCCCGGGCATTGCGTCAAAGCTCCACTGGTCTTTCGAAGACCCCGCGCAGTTTACCGGAACATATGAGGAGAGGCTTGAAAAAACCCGACATATGAGGGATAAGGTAAGAGATAAGGTAAAGGAATTCTGTAAAGAAGTAACCGAAAAAGGGATTGCCGGTCAAGGAAGGTTCAGTGAATCCCTCTAAGACCAGAGGTTAAGAAAGGAGCGTGCATGAAAGGACTTCGCCATAAAAAGTACCCTATTGTTATTATAATTGTTTTCGTTTTTTTGTTCACTATTGCATTTGAGGTTTTATATGCTCAGGGGAAAAGCAATAATCCTCAATCTCCTGCAAAAACCCTTCCCCGCCTGGTCGATGTGGGCGCCGACAAATGCATTCCCTGCATCATGATGGCGCCGATACTGGAAGAACTCAAGAAAGAATACGCGGGCGTACTCATTGTGGAGTTTATTGATGTATGGAAAAACCCTGATGCAGGACAGAAGTATCACATCCGCGCAATCCCGACACAGATCTTTTACGACGCCTCCGGCAAAGAGCTTTACCGTCACATGGGGTTCATGTCAAAGGAGGCCATTTTAAAAACGTTTAAGAGCCTCGGGATCGATCTCAAACCCTCCTCCCCACAGAAGAAAAAAGGATGAATTACCGATGATGGAAAAACTCTTCATTGCACTTACCCATGCCCTTGAAGGGACCCCTGCTATTGCACTTGGCGTATCATTCATCTGGGGTATCTTAAGCCTTATCTTAAG
>CAIJOT010000147.1 GCA_903822335.1 uncultured delta proteobacterium | reverse complement strand
TCCATTGAGCCGGCAACAAATGTGGGGAGGGTAAAGGTCATACCCCTTAATCCTCCCCAGCGTAGCCCCTCTAAAATAGCAAGTCCTATTGCATACGTAGCTATTATCTCAGAGATTTCCATACCCCTGATCCTTATTAAAACGAAACGGTAAATCAGGGCACCAATTATGCTTGTCATGCCAATCGCCAGGATAATCGCTAATGGATAGGGGAATGACACAAATTTATTCATAAACAACCAGGTTATATAACCGGCTGTAATATAAAGGGCACCATGGGCAAAATTTGGCACCCTGCTTATACTGTACACAAGGGTAAAACCCAGAGACATAAGGGACAGGACAATGCTATTGGTAATTCCATACACAAGTATTTCCACGTCAGCCTCTTATTATCAGTTCTATTTCATCCACGGTGGTAATAAAACCTTCCCTTCAGCAACCTTTGGTGGGAATACCTGAACCCTTTTACCCGCCTGCCATTGTATGATACCGGTTACCGCTCCTTCTTTAGGATCAAAAGATGGTATTATCTGGTGTGATTTTTTGTCAAAACGCATTCTTCCATATACACCCATAATATCACCATCTTCTAATCCCTTTATTACCTTATCCGGGTCGAGACTGTTTGCTTTTTCTATTGCATCCTTGAGCTGATATACTGCCATATAGCTCGATGATGTTCCATAACCCTCGGGTTCGATACCCCATTTCTTCTTATAGGCATCGACAAACTTCATAGTCCAGGGTGTAATTTTTGCCGGAGCATTTCCGCCATTGACAAGATTTACAATAAGGTATTCACCTCTACCGCCTGAAGCTTTCCAGAATCCCGGCTGTTCTGCCGCATTCACAAACCCGATAGGGAGGCACTTCAACTGCATATCGCTCCACTGTTTAAGGAGCACTGCACTTTCCGGCATATCCATCCACAGGAAGAGTATCTGGGCGCCTTTCTTACCTGCATCTATAAGCCCTACGGAATAATCAACTGTTCCTGTAGGGTATATCTTCATATCGATGACAGTCCATCCCTTGGCGGCAAGCGCTTTTTTCATGGCTTCCCCGCCACCTCTTGCATGCGCCACGTCCTGAACCATGATATACGCTTTATCAAAATTATGCCCCTTTTTAAGCTCTTCAATCATTGTGATAAATTCATTCATCATTACGCCCACATGGCTTGAATTCCTGAAGCAGTATTTATATTTCCCGTAATTCTCTTCTACCCTTTTAGAATAGGCAGGCGTGAGCACCCCTGTGGTGAGAATACTTATCTTTTTATGCCTGTTGAGTAAATCCATGGCAGCAAGGGCAGCCTCTGACCGGACAGGTCCTCCAATTAAAAAGTCTGCCTTTTTTTCAAGGATGAGCTTTTCAAGTGCGAGCAATGCCTCACTCACAGGAACGCCAGGCTCAAGGTCCCTCGTATCTATCACCTCAACCTGGAAAGGTCTCTTTTTTCCACCAACAGCCACCCCTCCTTTGGCATTAATCTCTTCAATGGCAAGCTTAATCCCTCTTTCTGCATCCCATCCATAAAGAAAAGCGGTGGAAAGTGGTGCACCGATGACAATAGGTTTCTCGGCAGCCTGTACATTGTGGACCGACAGTGGAATGAAGAAAACAATAAAACAGAAAATGGACAGATAAATAAACAATCTTTTCATAATTACCCCCTTACTTTTGACTTTATTTTAGTTTATGATGTGATGATGCGATTTGCAAGAAATATTTCTCATCTCTTGTGAAAACAAAGTTTATTCTCCAAGGGTATACTCAAGCCCAAAAATGAATTGTCTTTCAGCAGAGGGGTAGACGTTCATGGTGGATGTGAGGTTATTTACCACACCATACTCACTATATTTCTTGCCTGTGAGGTTTTTTATACCAAAGAAAGCCCCAAATCCTTTGTATTTATATTCAATGTTTGTATCAATTGTGGTTACACCTGGAAGTTTTTTGAATACATTCCTTTGATCACTTATCATGTACCTGTTTCCGATGTAACTTGTAAAAATATGTATGGTGAAATCATTGTGCATGAAGGCAAGTTTTGTGGTAAATTTATTCCTCGGGACGAGGGGGACGTCATTACTATCAAACATCCCTCCATCAAAATTTGCCTTGATATATGAGTAAGCTACATCGAGTTTCAAATCCTTTCTCAAGATAATTGAAAGACCTGTCTCAACCCCTTCTCTTTTTGTTCTGTCATAGTTTTCATTACTGAAGGTGAGGGGATTATAGAATATCTCATTCGTGCTTTTTGTCTGAAAAAGGGTTATATGGCCCCCAATTGTTTTATACGGATTCCATCTTAGACCAAGATCGACTTCTTCTGCTACCTGTGTCTTTAAATTCCTGTTAATTGGCGGGACTCCGAATACGTTAAAGTACTCATCTGTGGCGGGAAGTCTGAAACCTTTCCCATAGGTGAGAAAAATATTCCCTTGTTTAGAGAACATGTAATTTACTGCGGCACGGAAGGCTTCTTTTTCGTCATGTACTGTACCTTTTACAGGTGCAATAAACCCTGTATTATCTATATAATCAAAATCGTATGTTGCTTTATGTATTCTATAACCCACATTTACAATGAGATTCCTGAATGGATGAATCTCGTCATTGAGATATAATCCATAGTCTTTTTTATCAATTATGGTAGTAGAGGAGGTGAAGGTTCCAGAATCGTTACTCTTTGTCGGATATGTATAATAGTCAAACCCGCTGACCAGAACGTTTTTTATGCCGAGTATTTCTTTGCTCACAGAAATCTTTGGTGTAAATGCAAAGGTTTGAAAACTCCTCATCGAATCCCAGGTTCCCCACGTCCCCTCCAGATGGGAGGTACTATGTCTGTTCCTGTAAGCCCCGTTTACTGATATTGTAACCTCATTCTCGAGTTTTATATCTGTCCCTATGTCGATAAAGTTATCTTCGGTGGAAGAGTTGTCAAAAGGTGTTTTTGAGTCCTTTCTGTCGTACAAACCGCCTTTTAAATCCTGATACGAAAGGGCACCAGGGAGTGTATATCTATCCCTGTGGTGTCCTGTTTTTATATTCAGGGTTAAGTTTCTCAAGATGTCAAAGGAGAAATGACCATTTATGTCTTTATTCTGAAGGGTGTTGTTATGCCTGTAACCGCTTGTGTCAAATGCAGAGGTGAGGAGGTAGTATGAGAACTTACCTTCTTTCCCTGATACATCCAAAAAAGGATTGTAAAGATCATAACTTCCTGCAGTTATCCCTGTTCTAATCCGCGGTTTTCCTTTGCCCTGTTTCAGGATTATGTTTATGACACCTGATATCGCATTATCACCGAACAAGACACTTGCCGGGCCTCTGTATATTTCAATCCTTTCGATCATATCTACCGGTATATGAGAGAGGTCTGTCCTTGACATATCTATATCGTTTAATCTTCTCCCATTAACAAGAAACAATACATTTTGCGGTGCAGTTTCACCATATCCTCTGATATCAACGGATGCAGACTTTGGGTTATTCATCATGCTGGTTGTAAAAATACCCGGTTCGCCCTTAAGGGCTTCCAAGACAGTTTTTGCACCCATTTCTTCAATATTTGCCTTTGTTATGACGGTGATGTTGGCCGGTGCTTCGATGAGCGGTGTCTCTATTCTGGAGGCTGTGATAATGATATCGTCAAGTCTGTAAGGTGGTGGTGTTTCTTGAGAAAAACCAAACGTGAGGGAGATAAAGACCATGCATAGCGATGAAAAAAAGATTTTTTGTTTCATGATAGACCTCCTTATGCCTCGTAAGGGTCATGTCTTAAGAGGTCCTACCCAAGGTTTCCTGGCTTAAGGAATTTAAGCTTTGCGCCTTCCCATTCCGACTAGTCGGAACAGTGGCTGGGATTTTACCCATGCATAGCCTTTAACCCATCACAGTTGCGGGACAGCGGCAGATTTAAACTGCACTTCCCTTGAAGGTTAGACCATATGTGACAATGTATTGTGTATATCATTTATCTGAGTAAATAACAATATTTTGTTGATTCAATGAAACCGTGTTGTGTTAAAATAGTTCACGGTAAGAAATGAGGGTTTACAATAAGAAAAATGTTAATATTATCTGTGAACCGTGAACGGTGAACCGAAAAAGAAAGGTGGTCAGGCAATGCACGAAAAATATATAAAAAAGATCTTTAATAACTGTAACGTGGGTAAACTTCTTGGGATAGAGGTATATGAAGTAAGGGAAGGTTTGGCAAAGGGAAAGCTTACCATAAAAAAAGAACATATAAATATTTTTGGCAATGCCCATGGTGGGATACTCTTTACATTTGCGGATCACGTAGGCGGGGCGTGTGGGAATACGTTAGGGAAAAAAGCTGTATTGGTTGAATCTTCAATTCAGTATATGAAGGGAGTCCCTGAAAACGATACTGTGTTTGCAGAAGCCATATTAACCCACAAAGGGAGAAAGATCGGTAGGATTGATGTAAAAATCTTTTCAGAAGATGGGAATATCGTTGCCCTGATGCACCAGGTTTTTTTTATTAAAGATGATGACCACAAAGCAAAGACTCCTAAAAATCTTTAACATTCTCCTCTCTTCTTTCGGTAAGAGAAACTGGTGGCCTGGAGAGACCAAGCTTAGGGGCAGTTCTCACGCAAAATACAGCGTGGAAAAACGTCGAGAAAGCAATAGGAAATATGAAAAGAGAAGGTGTATTAGACATAAAAACAATACACGAAATAAGTGTAGAGAAATTAGGAGAAATCATACGGCCTGCAGGGTTTTTCAACATCAAATCCAGAAGATTGAAGGCTCTTATCGGAGTGCTCCACGATAGCTTTAAGGAAGATATTGAGAATTTGTCACCTGTGGCAACGGATGAATTGAGAACATTATTTCTCAGTATTGATGGAATAGGGTATGAAACAGCGGACAGCATATTGCTCTATGCCTTACACAGATCTGTCTTTGTGGTTGATGCGTATACGAAAAGATTTTTAGGCAATCATGATTTATATAACGGGAATAGCGGGTATCATGATATACAGGGGTTTTTTATGGAGCATTTTCCTCCAGATACCTACCTCTTTAATGAGTTCCATGCCCTTATTGTGTATCTGTGCCAGCATTATTGTAAGAAGGTCCCATTATGTGATACCTGTCCCTTAAAAGATGAATTTGTTGAAGGTTTGGTATAAATTTAGTTTACAAATATTTTTAAAATCTATTATTATACTCTAAAAAATGTGGGAGTGATTATGTTCTATGTGGCAGACTTTGAGGATATAAAGAAGGGAAAGGTTACAGATGTATATTTTGTAAAGACCATGGAGATTTTAAAGAAGAAGGGTATAGATAAATGGGTCAGGGCAGAATTTATCGTAAAGAGATTGCCTGAAGGTATTCCATGGGCAGTCCTGAGTGGACTCGAAGAGGTTGCACAGGTGATTGACGGGCTGAATATAAAGGTACGCGCTATGAAGGAAGGTACAATAATCAAGCCGTATCAACCCGTCCTTGAAATAGAAGGCATGTATACCGATTTCGGTATTTTGGAAACAGCGATACTTGGTCTCATGTGTCAATCATCAGGGGTTGCAACAAAAGCAGCACGATGCAAAAAGGCAGCCGGAAACAGACCTGTTATGAGTTTTGGTGCAAGGCGGATTCATCCAGCCATTGCTCCCATGGTTGAAAGGAGTGCATTTATAGGCGGGTGTGATGGGGTGTCTGTTGTCTATGATGCAGAAATGATAGGTGAAGAGCCAACAGGCACAATGCCCCATGCCCTTATTCTGATTATCGGGGATACCGTTGAAGCTACCAGGGCTTTTGATGAAATTATTGATGCGAAGATCAAGAGGGTTTCTTTGATTGATACGTTTAATGATGAGAAGATAGAAGCTATCAGGGTTGCTGAGGCATTCAAGGAGAGGCTATACGCTGTGAGACTTGATACGCCTTCAACACGCAGGGGAGACTTTTTAAGGATTCTTGAAGAGGTGAGGTGGGAACTGAATATACGGGGCTATAATTATGTGAAGATCTTTGTAAGCGGTGGTGTTGATGAGAATAAGATATTACAGTTGAACCAGTATGTTGATGCTTATGGAGTAGGAACAACGATTAGCAATGCAAGGGTAATAGACTTTGCAATGGATATTATTGAGATAGAAGGGAAACCGATTGCGAAACGGGGAAAAATGTCAGGAGCGAAAAGAGTAATA
>CAIJOT010000146.1 GCA_903822335.1 uncultured delta proteobacterium | reverse complement strand
TACCTGTTCTTATCATTAATGGCAGGATATCCGATAAGACCCTTAAGAACTACAAACATTTTTCTTTCTTTTTGAAACATGTGCTCTCAGACATTGCTCTTGTGCTTGCACAATCCGAAGAACACATGAACAGGTTTATATCCATAGGAATGAATCCTCATAAGGTGATGAATATAGGAAATCTCAAATATTATAGAGAGATAGAAGAAAATTTAGATGAATTACATAAGGATAATATTGTAACATTTGGTAGTATAAAAGAAAAAGAGATTGATATAGTGTTGTCAGTGATAAAGATGCTGAAACGAACATTTCCTGAAGTTCTTGTTTTTATCGCACCGAGAGAACTACACCTCATCACTGTCATTGAAAAGGAGTTAGGAGCAGATTTGCATGTCATGAGATATTCAATTTTTAAAAAGTCCACGGGCAAAAATGCCGATGTAGTAGTTGTTGATACTGTAGGTGAACTTTTAGGTATCTATAGAAGGAGTAAAGTTTCCTTTGTGGGGGGAAGTCTTGCTCCTTATGGTGGACAGAACATCCTTGAGCCACTTTTTTTCGGGACACCTGTTGTCTTCGGACCTTATGTGGAAAATTTTAAAGACATAGCAAAAGAGGTTATCGAATGTAAAGCAGGTATTATGGTAAAGGATACTGAAGAGCTTTATGGAGCGATAGAGATGATTTTGAATAATGAGACGCTAAGGAAGTGCATGGGAAAAGAAGGAAAAGGTATTATTGAACGGCAGAAAGAAGTCATGGCGCGGACTGTGAGCATCCTTATGGAGGCAATAAAACAAAAGTGAGAAGGAAGAACACAGCAGACAGAATAAAAGGGAAAAATGGTAGGGAAGGGTTCTCAAAGCTCGTAAATCTTGTTGAGACCTTAAGGGGTAATAAAGGATGCCCATGGGACAAGAAACAAACAGTAAAGGCATTCAAAACATACCTCCTTGAAGAGGTCTATGAACTGATAGATGCAATAGAAAAAGATAATGATTCAGCCTTAAAAGAGGAACTTGGCGATCTCCTCTTTCATATACTGTTCATTTCACAGATTTGTAAGGAAAACAGGCTGTTTGATATTGATGATGTAATACACTTTACCTATGAGAAAATGTATAACAGGCACCCCCATGTTTTCATGTCTGAATCTTCGGACAAGCCTATTGAAAAGAAATGGGAGGCAATCAAAAAAAGCGAGAAGGAGGACTATTCACCCCTCACGCATATACCGCTTATTATTCCGGCACTGTTAAGGGCATATATCATTTCAAAGAGGGTTGCAAGAGTTGGATTTGACTGGTTGAAGCTGGAAGATATTTATGAAAAAATGTCCGAGGAAATTGGGGAGTTGAAAAAGGCAGAAAGCTCAGGTGAGACAGAGGCCATTAAAGAGGAAATAGGCGATTTGCTGTTTACCATAGTAAATATATCGAGATTCCACAATATAGACCCTGAAGATGCATTGAGGTCTACATCTGACAAGTTTGTGAGAAGGTTCAGTTATATAGAAAAAAATACAGACCTTGAGAATACAACGCTGACTGCGATGGATAAATTGTGGGACGAAATAAAAAGTATTGAAAAAAGGGGGAAGTAGCCCCCCTTTTTTTTATTCGCTTTTTACGACATTCGCTGCTTGTGGGCCTTTTGGACCTTTTACTATTTCGAATTCTATTTTTTCACCAGTCTTCAATGTTTTAAATCCATTTTGCTTGATAGCTGAGAAATGAACAAAAACATCCTCACCATTATCTTGTTCTATGAAACCATACCCCTTTGAATCATTAAACCATTTTACCTTACCTACTGGCATACTGCTAAACTCCTTTCATAAAAATATTAAAGCAATTTTGCTTTAGTGGGTATATTATTCTTATTTGTATATTGTGTCAAGTCAATTTTTTAAAAAAATTAACATAGATTCCCACGGGCAAGCCCGTGGCATTACACGGGTGTTGGAATCTATCCAGTTTGCACAGCGAGCGAGAGGGGGAGGTTCCACAAGCTTTGCTTAGGGAGGGGGCGACCCCCTTACGGGGACAGGCGCAAGCCCCGGTATATAGATGTGGAAAAATTTACCTGTTCGGTATATAAAGCTAATACATATGGAAATGATTGGTGAATTGATGAAAATTCTCATTGGAATCAGCGAGGATATTGGTTGGCGGGAGGGTATGGAGGATAAATATGCAATTTATCAGAAGCCAGAAAAAAACTTTTTCAGCGCTGAGGTATACGATGGTCATGGAGGGAAAACGGCAGCTCGCATTGCTGCTGAGATGTTAACCCCCCACTTCCTGCATACATGGGCAAAAGAGTCAGAGAAACCATTAAAGAGAAGGCGCCTTGAATGGGAGCTCATAAGAGAAGCATATATTGCGGTTGATGGATATATTGTAGAAAGGGGCATTGAAAGTGGTACTACTGCTGCTAATTTTTACATTATAGGAGACAGGTTTATTGCGGCAAACGTAGGTGACACGAGGATTATCATTGGCACAAAGCAAGGGGTTTTTGTTCTGACCCTTGATCACAAACCTGACCTGCCCGAAGAAAGATTAAGGATAGAGGCTCTTGGCGGTAATGTGATTGATTACGACGTTCCAAGGGTTCAAGGCATACTTGCTATGAGCCGTGCTATCGGGGATACGGGTCTCAAACCTTATGTGAGTTGTGAACCACGGATAGCCGAGGGATATCTTGGCAAAGAGAATGATTATGTTGTGCTTGCCTGCGATGGTGTGTGGGATGTCCTTACCCCTCAGGGTGTTCTGGAGCTGGTGCAAAGAGCAGGAGAACCGCAAAAGGCCGCAGAATTGGTAAAAACAAAGGCCCTTGAGGAAGGGAGCACTGACAATATCACGGTGGTTGTCCTTGATTTAAGAGAATATACGGGTCATTTGAAACGGGATACAATGAAGATATCAGAAATAGTAGATAAAGCAATGTAAAAAAACTATTTACTACCCTCAACTACTATTCACGAACTATCGTTTCCATGGTATTATAAGATATGCCTTACTTTGTTGTACATGAACACCATTCAAAGAAACTCCACTACGATTTTAGACTTGAGATGGGAGGAGTGCTGAAATCATGGGCAGTACCAAAGGGCCCCTCGATGTCGTATGGAGACAAAAGACTTGCCATTATGGTGGATGACCACCCTCTCGATTACGGAACCTTTGAAGGTATAATACCAGAAGGATACTATGGTGCGGGACCGGTACTTATCTGGGATTCTGGTGAATATGAACTCATTGGGAACGATATGTTAAAGGGGCACATTGAATTTTCCTTGAAAGGGAAGAAGCTGCAAGGAGTCTTTGTTCTCACAAGGTTGAAGGGAAAAGAAAAGAAATGGCTCCTGATTAAGAAAAAAGATGCATATGCCCATTCCTTTTATATAATTGAACCTGAGCTTACCGATGGGAGATTGAGAAGCCTTAGAGAAAAAGTACCGCCCTGCGACACTGAATAGTGGCAGAACATGAAAACAGGTGTCTTCTTTCATAAAGAGTTCACAAATAAAGACTGGCCTATTATTGGTGATAAATTCCATAATTTTCCGATGGTAATGGAGAGAGCCCTCTTGTTACCTGATGTTACTCTTTTCGAATCAAAACCTGTAGACGAAGAGATTCTCCTTAACCCATCTTCCGCAGTTACAGAATTTGAAATGAGTGATTACAGATAGTTACGGCAAAAAAAGGACATTTTTCTGCACTACCTCATTATTACCCATGGTGGTTTCCGTGTGGATGTGGCTGAATATATTTTTCCCCGTATTGTAGAGATATTGGTTTTTCCTTAGACCATTACCCTGTTTATCTTATTGTTTTACCCTGCTTGATATTCTGGTAGAATACAATATGAAGATGGATTTTTTACCTGTTACAAAAAGGGATTTAAAAGAAAGAGGCTGGGATGGGTTAGATATTGTCCTTATTACCGGCGATGCATATGTAGACCACCCCTCTTATGGTGCTGCTGTGATAGGGAGGGTATTGGAGCATGCAGGTTATAAGGTTGGTATCATTGCTCAGCCGGACTGGCGGGGTACAGAGGATTTTGTTCGTTTAGGAAAACCCAGCCTGTTTTTTGGGATAACAGCGGGGAATTTGGATTCCATGGTAGCAAATTATACTTCCGCTAAGAGACAAAGAAAAGGGGATGATTATTCACCGGGAGGTCAGGCAGGACTTCGCCCTGATAGGGCAACGATTGTATATGCAAACAGGGTCAGAGAAATATTTGGTGATGTACCCATTGTAATGGGGGGCATTGAGGCGAGCTTAAGAAGGTTTGCCCATTATGACTGGTGGGATAATGCTGTACGGAGGTCTATCCTTGTAGACGGGAGGGGCGATATCCTTGTGTACGGAATGGGGGAAAAGCAGGTTCTGGAAATAGCAAAAAGGCTTCATGAGGGTATTGAACTCACAGGGATAAGAGGTACGGTAATAATAAGAAAGGAAATTGCTTTCCTGAAGGATTATATAGAGATTCCATTGTATGACGAAGTAAAAGAAGACAAAGAAAAATTTAACGAGGCGTTTAACGGAATCTATCAAAACCTGAATCCCTTTAAAAGTAAGACAGTGGTGCAAAAACACGATACGAGATTTGTGATACAGTTTCCTCCCCAAAAACCCCTCTCTACGCATGAGCTGGACAGTATTTATGAACTCCCCTATGCAAGGACCTGGCATCCTGCCTATGATAAAAAAGGTGGTGTTCCAGGTTTTGAAACTGTGAAGTTTTCTATAATATCCCACAGGGGATGCTGTGGAGAATGTAGTTTCTGTTCCCTCTCAATGCATCAGGGAAGAATCGTTCAGTCAAGAAGCGAGGCGTCTATCCTGAGAGAGGCACGATGTGTTACTGAAGGAAAAGATTTTAAAGGAACCATTACTGATGTGGGAGGACCGACAGCAAATCTTTATCAGGCAACGTGCTCTTTGTGGAATAAAGAGGGATTCTGTCAGGATAAGCACTGTATTATCCCCAAAAAATGTAAAAATCTTCAGTTGGGATATAAAAGAAGCATAGGTCTTTATAATACGATCCTCAAATTACCCAAAATAAAACACCTGTTCATGGAAAGTGGATTCAGGTATGACTTGCTTACAGAGGACAAATCTATGGCATACCTTGAGCAGGTATGCAGGTATCATGTAAGCGGTCAGATGAAAGTTGCTCCTGAACACAGCGTGGATAAGGTTTTAAAAATTATGAACAAACCTGATTTCACTACGTACGAAGCCTTTGTAAAGAAATTCAGGGAAGTAAATAAAAAAGTCAGGAAAGAACAATATCTTGTCCACTATTTTATCAGTGCACACCCTGGTTCTACATTAGAGGATACATTAGAGCTTTCCCTTTATTTAATGAGAAGGAAGATCCATCCAGAGCAAATCCAGGATTTTATGCCTTTGCCTCTTACCCTGTCAGGCTGCATCTATTATACTGAAAAGCATCCATTGAGCGGGGAAAAGGTTTATGTACCGAAGACGTTCCGCGAGAGGAAGATGCATCGGGCTCTTATCCAGTATCGTAATCCTGCGAATAGAAAGTTTATCCGTGAGGCACTCAGGATAATGAAAAATGAACACCTGTTGGGGCTATTTATGCCAAAGATAAAGAAAGGGTAAGTATCATGGAATTGTCAGAAATGAGACAGAGAAATGGTGAACTGTGAACCGTGAACACATCATGGGGGCTGATTTATCCGTTGAGATTGTTGATATTGCCCTGCCAGATAATTATGGTGTTGCAAAAAAGGACGGTTATGTGATTTTTGTGCCGGAAGCGGTTCCAGGAGACAGAGTTAAGGTAAAGATTCTAAAGGAAAATAAACGTTTCGCTTATGCTGAGATGCTCCACATTGAAAAACCTTCTCCCTTCAGAACCAGTGCAGAGTGCCCGCATACTGGTACATGTGGTGGATGCACCTTGCAGCATATCGGCTATGAAAAGCAACTTGAAATCAAAGATAACCATCTATTACAGACCCTTGCAAGGATAGGAGGTGTGGATGTTGGAGGTATTGAAATTATGCCAATCATTCCATCACCGGATAGATTCTTTTACAGAAATAAACTCGAGTTAGCTTTCGGGGAAAAGCAAGGTCATATTATCCTTGGTTTACGGGAAAGGGTTTCGCCATTTAAAGCATTTACCGGCAAGGTTATTCCCATTGAAAAATGCCTGATCTTTAGTCCGGCTATCGCAAAAATCATTCCACTTTTCATAGAATGTGCGGAAACCTATAGCCTTACTCCTTACGATTCCTTGACAAAGAGCGGGTTTTTGAGGCATCTCATTCTACGGGAAGCAAAATTTACAGGTGAGTTGATGGTTATTCTTGAGACAACGAAGGGTGAACTGCCTGATTTGACAAAGCTATGGAGAAAATTGATTGAGCAGGTTCCGGAAACGAAAAGTTTTTACAGGGTGGTCAACAACAGGCAGGGAGATGTGGAGAACTATGAGAGACAATACCATCTGTTTGGAAAACTATATATAGAAGAGATACTCGATGGATTATTGTTCAGGATTTATCCTCAATCTTTCTTCCAGCCTAATACAAAAGCGTCAAAGCTCCTCTATCACAAGATCATTGAACTATCACAGTTACAAAAGGATGAAAGGGTATTGGGTCTTTATTGTGGGATGGGACCCATCGAAATGTTTGTCTCCCGTACAGTAAAAGAAGTTGCCGGGATAGATTCAAATCCTGTAAATATAGTAAATGCAAGGGAAAATTGCCGGCTCAATGGTATAGGAAACTGTCTTTTCTATGAAGGCAAAATTGAGCATGCGTTCAAGAATATATCCCCTGCTAAGGTGGATTGTGTAGTAATAGACCCTCCGAGAAGGGGCATAAGTAGAGAAGGACTGAAACATATCTTTACCTTATCTCCCCCGAAGGTTGTGTATGTTTCCTGCAACCCGTCAACACTAGCAAGGGATATAAAAAGTTTTCGGGAACACAATTATTTTATCAGGAAGATTGCATCCTTCGATTTTTTTCCTCACACTTCCCACTTAGAAACGCTTGTTATATTTGGAAAAAACTGATTTACTTTTTTTGTGGTTTTGATAGAATTGAATTGATTCACAATATGATCCAAAAGGTCGGGGGGTATAGACATGAGGATAGGCAACATCAGGGCAATGTTTGATCCAAAAACCGTTGCACTTATCGGAGCAAGCGAGGAGAGGGGTGTTGTTGGCAGGGCTATTCTTGAAAATCTCCTCCCTTCAGAAAAGAGAAAGATATTCCCTGTAAATCCCAACAAAAAAACTGTATTAGGATTGGAAAGTTATCCAGATATAGCGAGTATTCCTGAACATATTGACCTCGCAGTAATAGCGACACCTGCCAAAACCGTGCCTGAACTCGTTGAAGAATGTGGAAAAGCAGAGGTAGAGGGCATTACGATAATCTCCGCAGGGTTCAAAGAGATTGGAGATGAGGGGAAGAAATTAGAAGATAAAATAATAGAAATGAGAAAAAGGTATGGCATGAGAATCATAGGGCCAAACTGTATCGGTGTGATCAG
>CAIJOT010000145.1 GCA_903822335.1 uncultured delta proteobacterium | reverse complement strand
GCTGTTGGTTATTTCATGGCGAAGAAGGCATTGAAACCTGTTGACCAGATAAGAAAGGCAGCAGTCAAAATATCATCGAGCAACCTTGATGAGAGGATAGATGTGAGTGGAAGAAGGGATGAACTGGGAAGGCTTGCTGAAACCTTTAATGCCATGATAAATCGATTAAAAGATGCTTTTCAGAGAATTAACCAGTTCAGCATTGATGTTTCTCACGAGTTAAAAACCCCTCTCACGATTTTGAAAGGCGAGACAGAAGTCGCATTACGGAAGGAAAGAGGAAATGAAGACTACAAGAAGCTTCTTATGAGTCACCTTGAAGAAGTCGATAGAATGACGAGGATAATAGATGATTTGCTATTGCTATCAAAGGCAGATACGAAGGAAATAACCATGAATATAGAAGATATCTCATTGAGAGACCTTATTGTTGATGTGTGTATGGATATGAAGATGTTCGCAGACAATAAAGGGACAGAATTACATGTCAAAGAATTAGAGGATGTAAGGATAAAAGGCGACGAATTGAAGCTGAGAAGGATGCTATGGAATATAGTGGAGAATGGGATAAAATATACCCAAAACGGAGGCAAGGTAGAGGTTTCCTCGTATGTAAATGATGGATATGCATGGATAGACGTGAAAGATAACGGTGTTGGAATATCCCAGAATGACATACAATACATATTTGATAGATTTTACAGGGCTGACAGATCAAGGAGGCGTGAAAGCGGAAGTGGGCTTGGTCTCTCTATAAGCAAGTGGATTGCCGAGGCGCATAAAGGTTCTATAGATGTGAAAAGTCAGCCGGCAGAAGGAAGTTTGTTTTCTATTAAATTACCCATATGATCAAGGGAAAATATGAGAATGGGTAGACGGGAGAATGAGTATATAGGGTGCCCCATAATCTCATATACCCATACACTCATTATAAATTATGGATTTTATGGAGGAAATATATGAAAAGCAAGAGATTGTACATAACGGTTTTTTTCCTTATTTGCACTGTATTTGTATTTGCATATGTAAAGGGAAAGTTGACCACTGAAGAAACGTGGTTTGATGCAAATAGGGCGAATGTAAAGAATGTGGCATTCGATAAAGGTTTACCGAGTTTCAGTGATCTCGTGAAGACCGTCAAGCCTTCCATAGTCAACATCAGTACTACTACTGTGATAAAAGGGCCAGATTTACATGAAAGGTTTTTTGGTCCCTCTAATCCTTTTAGGGATTTCTTTGGAGATGAGCCCTTTGGAAGGTTCTTTGGTGACATGCCAAGAAGAGAATTTAAACAGAGAAGCCTTGGTTCGGGTTTTGTTATTGATAGGGAAGGTTTTATACTCACCAACAATCATGTGATAGAGAAGGCACAGAGTATAAAGGTAAAACTATCAGATGGAAAGGAGTTTGATGCAACAGTGGTGGGGAAGGATGCAAAAACCGATATTGCCTTGATAAAGATTAATGCAAAACATAATCTATCAGCGGTGGTCTTTGGCGATTCAGACAAATTAGAAGTTGGAGACTGGGTGGTAGCTATAGGTAATCCCTTTGGTTTAGAACATACCGTTACTGCAGGTATTGTGAGTGCCAAGGGAAGAGTTATCGGTGCAGGACCATATGATGACTTTATTCAAACCGATGCCTCAATAAATCCCGGAAACAGTGGAGGTCCTTTATTCAATCTCAAAGGTGATGTTGTTGGGATCAACACCGCTATTGTCTCCAGTGGACAGGGTATAGGATTTGCAATTCCTATCAATATAGCGAAGAATCTTCTTTCTCAGCTAAAGAGCAAGGGAAAAGTAGTGAGGGGATGGATTGGTGTGATAATCCAGAAAGTAACCCCCGAAATAGCAAAAAATTTTGGTCTTCAAGAGTCCGATGGCGCATTGGTATCCGATGTAATGGAACAAAGCCCAGCTGAAAAGGCAGGTATCAAAACAGGAGATGTCATCATTTCTTATAATGGAAAAACAATAAAAGAGATGGATACACTCCCAAGACTTGTAGGTTCAACAGAGATTGGCAAAAAGGTAAAGCTTGGAATAATAAGAGATGGGAAGAAGATAGAGGTTGAGGTTGTTATCGAGGAGCTTAAAGAAGAGGCCCTACAGGCTTCCAAAAAGCCTGAGATAGAAAAAGATTTTGGACTTGTTGTGCAGAACATTACATCTGAGATAGCAAAACATTTGAATATAAAAGACAGAAGGGGGGTAATTGTGACAGATGTTCAACCAGGCAGTGCAGCCCAGGATGCTGATATAAGGTCTGGTGATATTATTAATGAGATAAACAGGAGACCTGTACGAAATATAAATGATTTTAGAGATACAATGAAGAAGGCAAACATCAAGGAGGGGATAGTTATACATATAAAGAGAGAAAACATAGCATTTTATACTGTCCTCAGAGAGTAGGCGAAACTTTGTGTTTCGAGTTGCGAGTTTCTGTTTTGAATCTGGAACCCGGAACATTCTTTTATGTTTTTGAACATTTTTTCTTTTCAACATTATTTTTTTGAGGTAATATAGATATTATGCCCGTATTTGAATGGCAAGGTAAAACAATAAAGGGTGATATAAAGACAGGGGTTTCAAGGGCTGATTCCGAAGCTGCCCTCAGAGCTTCCTTAAGGAAAGACAATATTATCCTTGTAAAATCGAGTGAGAAAAAGGATGTAAAAGATGTTGAAAAAGAGAAATATGATCCAAAGAAAAAGGTTAAGAAATTACACATCGTGATTCTTACAAGACAGCTTGCGACGATGATTACATCGGGTTTACCGCTTGTTCAGTCCCTCGATATACTCGGCAATCAGATAGAAGAAAAAAACCTCCGTGGCATTGTAAGGGAAATAAAAGAAAAGATTGAGGGCGGATCACGATTTGCTGATGCGCTTAGGGATTATCCTCAGTGTTTTGATGACCTTTATGTGAACCTTGTGGCTGCCGGAGAAGAAGGTGGAATGATTGATACAGTGCTCTTAAGGCTTTCCACTTATATGGAAAAAACGGAAAAATTAAAAAAGAAAGTCAAATCTGCAATGATTTATCCTGTAAGCATAGTAGTTGTCGCAATCGGTGTGGTAATGGTCCTTTTAATTTTTGTAATTCCTGTTTTTGAGACTATGTTTAAAGATATGGGGGCATCCCTCCCTGCTCCAACACAAATTGTGGTGAATCTGAGCAGACTGGTCAAGTCAACTATCCATTACATGATAGTTGCACTTGTCATTGCTATATATTTGTTTAGAAGGTATTACAAAACCGAGAACGGGAGAAGGAAGATTGATAAGCTCATTTTAAAAGTCCCTCTCTTCGGTGTGCTTGCAATAAAGGCTGCAGTTGCACGGGTGACAAGAACTTTAGCAACATTACTTTCCAGTGGTGTAGCGATTCTTGATAGCCTTGTGATTGTGGCAAAAGTTGCGGGCAATAAGGTTGTAGAAGAATCATTGGTTACAGCTCGTTCCCGTATCAGTGAGGGCAGAAGCATGTCAGAACCCTTACAGGAGAGCGGAGTTTTTCCACCAATGGTAGTACAGATGATTCAGGTAGGTGAGTCTACAGGAGCCCTGGATAATATGTTGAATAAGATTGCAGATTTTTATGAAGAGGATGTTGATAATCTGGTAACAAACCTTACAGCACTTATGGAACCTATGATTATGATGTTCTTAGGTATAATCTTAGGTGGATTGAT
The DNA here is from genome assembly GCA_903822335.1 of uncultured delta proteobacterium. Lineage (GTDB taxonomy): Bacteria > Desulfobacterota > Syntrophorhabdia > Syntrophorhabdales > Syntrophorhabdaceae > CAIJOT01. The sequence goes on along the minus strand of CAIJOT010000145.1, from coordinate 13,603 downwards.
TATTGCAATGTATCTACCAATATTCAAGCTTGGCTCAGTAGTCGGTTAATCCTACGATTAAAAATTGGTATTATTCCCGGGCTGCATCAAGTCCGAGATCATGAATCATCTCAATATCATGCGTTGTATCCCTTCCTTCAGTGGTGAGATAATTACCGGTCATGAGGGAATTACAGCCAGCAATAATGCCGAGTGGCAAAAGTTGTCTTAAGTTTTTTTCCTTGCCGCCACACAATTTGATGTCCTTGTCGGGTAAGATGAATCTCAAAATTGAAATGGTGAGGAGGATTTCTACAGGAGAGAGCTGGGGAGTACCCATGAGCGGTGTTCCAGGGATTGGGTTGAGAATATTAATCGGCACTGAATCGACATCCAGTTCTTTTAAGGTCATAGCAAGCTCAATTCTATGTTCCATATTTTCACCAAGGCCTATGATACCGCCACAGCATACCGATAGCCCTGCTTTTTTCGCAGCTCTATTCGTTTCAATGTCTTCTTCGTATTCATGGGTTGTGCATATGTTGTGAAAAAAACTTTTTGAGGTCTCAAGGTTGTGATGGTATCTGAAAAGTCCTGCCTTTTTCAATTGCTGTGCCCTTGCGTCATCCAGCATGCCAAGGGAAGCACAAGGTTTTATCCCAAGCGCATTGATACCCTTGATGGCATTATAGATTTCTTTCCACTCCTCTTTACTCACTATGCGTGTTCCACTTGTCACAATCCCGAAAAAATGGGCACCACTTTCCTTTGCAATTCTCGCTTTATCCATGATTTCCTTTGCTGACAAGAGGGAATAGGTAGGTGCATGGGTATGGTAGTGGACTGATTGTGCACAGAAACTACAGTTTTCAGGGCATATGCCTGATTTCGCATTGACGATGCCACAGAGACTTATTCTTTTACCTTTAAAATACTCTCTTATTTCTGATGCATGTGCCATAAGTAAAAAGGGCTGTTTGATACCCTCTTCAAAAAGAGAGGTTGCATCATTGGCGCTCATATCCTTTTTGTTGATTGCTTTTTTTTTCAACGTTTCTATAATAGAACGCATATATTACCTCCCAAGATAGTTCGGCACTACGTCACATTCACTCATAACCCTGCATTATTTTCAATCCTTTCCTTCCAGATTGAAATTGATTCAAGTGCATTGGCAACGATCTTAGCTTTGTCCTTTTTCCTGTACTCTTTGAGGAGTCCGAAGTTGATATTCATCGGTTGAAAATCTTTTTTCTTTGTAGTGATATAATGCAAAAGTGCGCCTATGCAGGTATCCTCTGGCGGTGGTAAAAATGTTTTTCCTGTAAGCGATGTATATACGGATATACCAGCAACGAGCCCCATGGCAGTCGATTCCATATAACCTTCTACACCTGTTATCTGCCCTGCAAAAAAGATTCTGCTGTTGTCAATCAGCTGCAGATTATTGTTAAGCACAGAGGGAGAGTTTATGTACGTGTTTCTATGAACACTTCCGTATCGTAAAAAAACTCCATTTTTTAAGGCCGGAATAAGCCTGAAAATCCTATCCTGTTCACTGTATGTGAGCTTTGTCTGGAAACCAACTATATTGTACATGCTACCTGCTTCATTCTCCCTTCTGAGTTGTATGACGGCATAAGGCTCCTTATCTGTACTCTTATCAATAAGCCCTACAGGTTTCATTGGACCATAGAGAAGGGTTTGTCTGCCCCTTGTAGCCATAACCTCTATCGGTAAACAACCTTCAAAGTATGGAACTTCTTCAAATTCCCTGAAATACACCCTTTCCCCATGTATCAATTCTTCATAAAATCTGTCGTACTCTTCTTTTGTGAGCGGGCAGTTCAGATAATCATCCGTTTCTTCCATGTATCGTGAACCAAAAAAAGCCTTCTCCATATCAATTGTATTTCCATCAACAATAGGAGAGATAGCATCAAAAAAGAAGAGATTTTCTACGCCGGTAACCTCTCGAATTTTTTCAGCCAGACCATCACTTGTAAGAGGTCCTGTAGCAATGATGACGATACCTGAGGGTATATCTTTTATCTCCCCTCTCACAACCTCTATAAAAGGGTGGGCTTCAATCCCTTCTGTTATTATCTTAGAAAACCTTTCCCTATCAACAACAAGCGCCTTGCCGCCGGGAATAGATGTTTCATCTGCTGTTCTGAGTACAATCGAATCGAGCCTTCTCAATTCTTCTTTGAGAAGTCCATGGGCATTTGTAAGTTCTTTTGATTTAAAAGAGTTGCTACATACGAGTTCCGAAAGGTATGGTGTCTGATGGGCGGGTGTATATACCTCTGGCCTCATCTCAAAAAGTATGACGCGTTGCCCTCTCCGGGCAATTTGATAGGCGGCTTCCACTCCAGCCAGTCCACCACCAATTACTTTGATTGCCCCTCGGGTCCATACCCCGTGGCTCGCCGCGGGGTAGTTCATTGCCATCCACAGCCCTTACGAAGACAGAAGGTTTTTTTCTTGTATGTGAAAAGGGTTGGTGCACCACATGAAGTGCAGGGGCCATCCGAAGGTACTGAGTTTGTTGCAAAAGAACAGTCGGGGTATCTTGAACAGCTTATGAACCTTTTTTTCTTCTTCTTTGAAACTTTCTCTACTAATTTTCCTGTACAACCTTCTTCCGGGCAGGAATACCCAAGGGAATAGGCTTCAGTATATTTGCAATCAGGATAGTTGCTACAGGCGAAGAATCTCCCGAATCTCCCTCTTTTTTCTACAAGGTTTCCTTCACAGAGTTTACATTTTCCCTTTATTTCGTCTTCAACAATCTTTATTGTTCCATTATCTTCTATCTTTACATTTTTCTTGTTTTTACAATCCGGTTTTCCACTGCACACGATATACTCACCGTTCTTCCCCCATCTGAGGAGCATCTTTTTCCCGCATTTCTCACATACTATGTCTGTTTCTTTTTCCTCTTTCTTTAAACTCCGCATCCCTTCTTTCGCAATGGACAGCTCTTCCTCGAGAGCCTCATGAAATCTTTCTAATGACTTAACCCAGCTTTTCTTCCCAGCCTCAATGAGGTCAAGCCTGTCTTCCATCTTGGCGGTAAAGTCTATATCAACAATTATGGGGAAGAACTCCTTTAAAAGCTTGTTTACCGTTCTTCCAAGGGGTGTGGGGAAGAGCCTTCCTTTATCCTTTTTGGCGTAGTTCCTTTCCTGAACTGTGCTTACAATGGTTGCATATGTTGATGGTCTGCCTATGCCTTTGGTTTCGAGAGTTCTTATGAGTGAAGCCTCAGAGTATCTCGGTGGAGGATTCGTAAAGCGCTGGCTTAAAGATGTATCAACATGAGAGACCGTTTCTCCAGCCTTCATTTCCGGCAGGGTTATGCCTGCCTCATCACTGTCTCCCTCTTCCTCATATATTTTTGTGAAACCATCGAAAAGGACCTTTGCGCTTTGGGCAACAAATATATAATCTCCTGACGTGATTTCAACAGTCTTGGTTTCGAGTTTTTCCTGAGCCATCTGAGAAGCCATGAATCGTTTCCATATCAGTTCATATAATGAAAAGAGCTCCTTATCAAGGTATGGTTTTACCTTCTCTGGTGTGAGCGTGATATACGCAGGTCTGATTGCTTCATGGGCATCCTGGGCAGTCTTTTTGTTCTTAAAAATATGCGGTGTTTTAGGTAGATAGGGTTTTCCAAAGTTTTTTTCGACATACTGCCTTGCATCTCTTATCGCCTCATGCGATACCCTGATGGAATCTGTCCTCATGTAGGTTATGAGCCCTGTCAAGCCTTCTTCACCAATGTTTACGCCTTCATATAGTTTTTGAGCCAGCACCATTGTCCTTTTTGGCGAAAACCTTAGCTTTCTCGATGCCTCTTGCTGGAGCCTGCTTGTGATAAAGGCTGGCTGAGGAAATACGTATTTTTCTTTTACTTCTATTGTATCAATCTTGAACGTTTCCCCCTCTATTTCCTTCTTTATATGTTCAGCCTCTTCCTGTGAAGATATTTTAAGTTTTACATTGTCTTTTCTTTCAAGTGTTGCCTTAAACCTTTCACCTGACTTAAGTTCAAGGTTCACATCAATAATCCAGTACTCTTCTTTTACAAAACCTTCTATTTCCTCTTCCCTGTCACATACAAGTCTTAAGGCAACAGACTGAACCCTTCCTGCAGAAAGCCCATAGCTAACCTTCTCCCATAAAAGGGGACTGATTTTATACCCTACAAGCCTGTCAAGGATTCTCCTTGCCTTCTGTGCATTGTATTTAGACTCGTCAAGTGTGGTGGAGGTTTTTAATGCCTCTAAAATCCCTTTTTTTGTAATCTCATGAAATAACACCCTTTTTATCTCTTTCTCTCTACCAAGCACCTCGGCCACATGGAACGCAATAGCCTCCCCCTCCCTATCAGGGTCAGAACCGATATATATTTTGTCTGCACTGGAACCTGCTTTTCTAATTTCCTCCACGACCTTTGCTTTGCCTTTCAGGATGAGAAAATGGGGCGTGAAGCCTTTCTCAACGTCTACCCCTATTTTACTTTTCGGCAGGTCTTTTATGTGGCCATACGTTGCTTTTATAATGAAGTCCTTGCCAAGGAACTTTGAAAGTGTTTTCATCTTTGTTGGTGATTCAACTATTAGTAGTGATTTACCCATCTATATCTCCTTGTTGTCCAAATTCAGTATTTGGTTCGGAGCTAACCCGAAACCCGGAACCCATAACCCGAAACCCGGAATTCCTTGCTATTTCCTTATATAAAACCCACCCGGAACTTCTCTGATTGCCTCTTTCATTTCAAGCCCTGTGAATATAGCCATAACCCTTTTTGCTTCCATTTTACTTTTTTCAATTACTTCATCTATGTGAATCTTATCGAATCCTATGATCGAATAAATGTACTCCTCATCCTCATCCATATCAATCTTTTGTTCCTTTTTCAGTTCTAAGTTAGGAAAGCAATTTATAATAATATCTTCGATGCCGTCAATGAGTTTTGCCCCTTCTTTAATAAGGGTATTCGCTCCTTTATATTCATCATTAAAGATGCTGCCGGGGATTGCCATTACCTCTCTTCCATACTCAAGGCCGAGTTTGGCTGTTATGAGAGACCCGCTTTTTTTTGAGGCTTCAATGACAAGCACACCTTTTGACAGACCGGCAATGATTCTATTCCTCTCCGGAAAATGGTAGTTGAGAGGTCTTTCGCCAAGGCTATACTCAGTAAGTAATGTTCCTTCCTCTCCAATCTTTTCAAAAAGCCATCTGTTCTCTGAAGGATAACAGATGTTGATACCGCACCCTAACACACCAATGGTCTTCCCTTCGCCCTTGAGAGCGCCTTTGTGGGCAGAGGCATCTATTCCCCTCGCAAGACCGCTCACGATTGTTACCCCGAGGGATGATAATGTATGGCCTATCTTCTCCGCGAGATTCATGCCTTCAAAGGTTGCCCTTCTCGCCCCGACTATAGCTAATGTGTTCATGCCGTACTCTAAAGAACCTTTTTTATACAGAACGATGGGCGGGTCAGGAATATTTTTAAGTGTCTCCGGGTACGTTTTGTCCTTTATGGTAAGGATATCTACACCCATCTTCTCTAATGTTTCTAATTCTGTGCCTATCCCTTTCCATTCATTAAATGATGCGATGCTATCCTGCAAACCAGCATTATGAATTTTTACCCTGCCTTCAAATAGAGGTGCTATGTTATTGAATTTTTCTAATACCGCTCTCTTCTGGATATTGTTTAAGCCTTTTAACCTTGATAGTGCGATAATACCTGTCAGTTCTTCCATGGTGTAATACCGAGTCTTTCTATGGTCTCCTTTTTTACCCTTCCTTCATCATCCCAGCCGTGCAAGGCAAAATATTTTCTCAACATGGCCTCCACCCTCTCTCTGTCAAGGGGTAACCGTTTGCCTCCCACGTAATCTACCGATTCCTTATAAAATCTCTCAGGGAAGGAGAACTCCTTGAACGTGAGCCCCCTCTCAAGGTTAAAGAGGTGTTCCATGGTGATAATCCTCTCAGCGATTGTAAGTAACATATTCTCATCCATCTCATATCCGTAAAGGACATTCAATGCCTCACTCATGAGGGATGGGCCTATAGTTCTCAACACAGGAGGCCTGATGCACATACCAACGGAGTTGAGGAGCACAATCAGCTCTTCTGCATATTTGGCCATACCAGGGATATGTATGCTTGATGGAGGGTTCCCGAGAATCTTTTCCTTGATAGCCTCTGGCATGTCTACCAATGCCAGTTCATCAGGTGTCAGGGGAAGAGGTTCGTGTTCGTAATCCCTTTCAAAATCCCTTAGGTCATCCACAGGGGTTCTCACCCGTAAATGGTCGCCACCTCGTGTGTTTGTGAGATAGCCTAACGTCCATGTATCGAATCTACCCCTCGGGTCACGGACCGGCATCTCAAGGCCTTTGATCTCGCAGGCAAAATCATCAGAACCTTTGAAGTGTTCCTTTGTGCGTCTCAGCCCCTCACCAAAGAGTGCACCGATACCCTCTCTTCTCGCAATCATGGAAATAAGCGTATGGACATTCTTAAAGCCCCCGAATGCAGGCTTGAAACCTATATCAGCTTCTCTCAGCATACCCTTTTCAAAGAGCTCTATCAGATATGCAATAACAGAACTTGTGGATATGACATCCATGCCGAGTCGGTTGCATAGCTCAACACAGGAAAAGATTTCAGGAATGTCAATGATGCCAAGCCTTGCCCCCATTTCAAGGACATAGGTAACTTCAAGGCCGTGGGTCTCAAGCCCTGAAAATTTTCCATCCTTTACTTTCGACCAGTGCAGGCAGCCAATCGGACAGGCAAAACAGGCAAAATCCCTTTCCTTGAACTTCTCCTCGAATACCTTTCTGCCCCTTGTTGCTTCCCAGTTTTTCAGAGAGCCCATTCTAAAGTTATACGCAGGAAGTATCCCAAGCCTGTTATAGACATCGGAAACAACCATTGAACCATATCGCCTCGTATAGCCAAAAGAATCGGAAGACATGATCTTTTCCCTGAGCGTTTTCGTGATTTTGAGAAAACGCTTTCTATCTTTAACTTTGATTTCCTCCTTGCCGTTGAAACATAATGCCTTCAGATTTTTGCTTCCCATCACCGCTCCAAGGCCTGTCCTGCCAAAAGAGTGGTAATAACCATTCTGGATGGAAGCAAACCTCACCCCTTTTTCGCCTGCAACTCCTATACTGGCGACCTCGGTATCTTTCCCCTCTTTCCTTTTCAGGATATCTACCGTTTCAAAGGTATCCCTGCCCCATATTTCCGAACCATCTCTGATGATTACACCTTTCCCATCTATTTTGACATAGACAGGTGTTCTGGATTTCCCTTTCACCCACACACAGTCAATGCCACAGAATTTTATCGCAGCGCCCAGCCCTCCACCAGAATTTGAGCTTCCAAAATAGCCCGTTGGTGACAGGGATGTGGCCTCACATCGTGACGCAGTGGGAATGTTTGTGCCTACAAAGGCACCACTTGAAAAGAAAAGGTTGTTCTTCTCGTCAAAAGGGTCAATCGTTCTGTCTGTATTGCGGTATAAAAGATAGGTGTTTAATCCTACCCCTCCAATGTATTTGGACCTCAGGTTTTCATCTTCAATGTAAGAGTAGTCTTCCTTTTCAAGGTCAATTACGAGAATCTTCATCTTTCCACATGAGGGCATTGTACTTGCACGATTTCACACACTCACCGCAGGATATACAACCATCATCAAAAGACAGGGTAAATCTTTGAGTACGATCATCCTTATCCAGTTTTATAAAGGATTTTTCAGTGCTGAATACACCGAAATTGAATAAAGAACAGGAAAGCACACAGAGCATGCAGCCTGCACAATTTTCATCATTTTTTAGTATCTCTTTTTTCCCCATACTTGAACCTTTCAAGGTAATATGAACCCGTGAGAAAAAGCTCTTTTATTAACATGCCCCTTGACACGCTATCTTTCCACCATTTGTCCCTTTTAAAATATGTGACGTTGACAGCTTTGATAAGGCATAACACCTTCCCTTCATCTTTCGAGGCACCACAGAATAGATGAAATCTCTTTGAGGCATACTCTGGAACCAGGATAATCACCTTTTTAAACCCCATGCTCGTGAGTTTTTCCTTGATTTTATCAATCTTTATCTTTCCCTCGCCCTCAACCTCCACTTTTTTTACCACTGCTTCTTTCACACCCCTTGTCTTTGCCATTTTGAGAACGAGGTCTACAATGCTTGTTCCAAATACTTTATCTTCCTCTATCAGGATGGTTTTTCCGTTGCCAGCCCAGTATTCCCTGAAGGCTTCTATGTATAATTCACCATTCCTGTCTTCCACAAACCGGGGAACAAATATGGCATCTGAGGGAAATATCTTGTCTTCATGTTTGAACTGATTTCCTATAAATTTTAACGTGAGAGGATGCACCAGAACACCAATTATCACCATGAAAAAAACAAGAATTATTACAAGGCAACCACAACCTGCTTTTCCTTGCTTACTCATAACCCCTCCTCCACTACCACTGTATCTGCGATAATATCGTGCAGTGCCCTTCCTTTAAGAAAAAATGCCATTATGAAGCCCATAAACCATATTGATGCAGAGAATATATAGGAAACACTTCTCAAAAAAGCCCTGAGGAATCCCAGCTCTGTTCCATCCCGTCTTACCACCTTTATCCCGAATGCCCTTTTTCCTACAGTCACACCTCCATTCATGTTCAGATAGGTAAAGTAAAACAGGGAGATGAAAGAAGAGGAATAAAAGAAAACAGGAAAGAAACCAAAGAGGTTTGAAAAAGAAAGTACTTCCATGCCAGACACATAACCGGCTAAAGCAGAAATAAAAACCATGATGTAAAATAAAAACAGAATAAATATGTCTGTGGATAACGCAAGGAATCTCACGAAGATGGAAGCCCTTTTCATTATTTACTGTATTCGTAGAGTATTATTGACAGTATCACAAGGGGGGTTGTTTCTGTTCTGAATATGCTCTCCCCCAGAGTGCACGGGATAAAACCATTTTCCTTCAGCCACCCGATTTCTGATTCCTCTATACCACCTTCCGGACCTATCACTACACATATTTCTCCTTCTGTCTGGGCAGAAATTACTTTTTTAATAGTATTTTTCCTTTCCCTTTCATAAAAGGCCCAGCGGTTTTTGATGTTTTCTATATAGGGCAGTATGTCCCGCAGTGGTGTGGGTTCGATAACTTCTGGAATGGAAAACCTTCCTGATTGGCGGGATGCTTCTATGGTAAGTTTTTTCCATCGTTCGCACTTCCCTCTTTCCTTATCCCCAAACTTGATAATGGTTCTCCTAAAGATCGTGGGCAGTATTTTTTCTACACCTAATTCTGTAGCCTTTTCAATAAGCCAGTCCATTCGTGGCCCCTTGATTGGGCTTACACACAATGTGACCTTTGATCTTTTTTCTTCAGGATGATGCACAGCATCCAAAACCTGGAGATACAGTTCCTTGCCCTTTATATTATTGATTACACATCTGTACAGGTATCCTTTTCCATCAGTCAAGTCAATCCTTTCTCCTGTAGTTTTTCTCAACACGCTGACTATGTACTTATGCATCGGCCCTGTGAGAAGTGCCATCCCGTTTTTAATCTTCAGTTTATCTATAAAGACCCTTCTGATTTCCATAATCACCTTTCCGGAAGCTTATAGAACCTTGATTCATATAGCTTGTGGTATTCTGTCCAACTTTCATCTTCCATGCGTTCTTTCATGTGTTCCTTCACGCCCATAACCTTTGCATCAAGATTGTCCAGGTAGTGGACAATAAGCGCTTCTATACACATAGGCTTTCTGGGTGAGCCCCATTCCTCAACCCCATGGTGGCTAATGATTATATGGGCAAGTACATCCGCAATGTGTTCTGGCAAACCGGCAACTTCCCTGATGAGCTCATCAAGGAAAATTACCCCAAGCGCTATATGCCCTAAAAGCCTTCCTTTATCTGAATACTTGAATCCACCTTTGATATGTATCTCGTCAACCTTGCCAATATCATGCAACAGACTTCCTGCCATTATTATATCCACATCTCCCCCAACAATCTCTACAGTATGTTTAGCCATGTTAACTATTGACAGGGAATGCTCAAGAAGCCCTCCAATATACGCATGGTGAACTCCAATTGATGCGGGAAATAAGAAGAATTTTTCCAGCTTATCCTTCCGGCCATGAAACGCAGAAAATAGTGAAAGGATATGCGGGTTTTTCATTTCACTTACAATTTTGTAATATTCATCCCTTAACTGTTCGTTTTCCTTTTCGCTTTGCGGGTAGAATGCAACCATATCTTCCAGTGCGACCCCTTCTTCTACTTTTTTAATATCTGTCACATTTAATTGAGGTTTTTCCTGATAAAGTTTTACCCGGGATTTTACATACACAAGGTCGTTCTTATCGAAGAGGCCATTGAGTTCATCTACTCTTTCCCAGATTTTCCCTTCGATAATACCTGTATTATCTCTCAAAACTATGCTCATGTATTTTGTATTGTTCTTACTTGAAAAAATGCCTTTCTTAGTAACAATAAAGAAGTCATTTATCTCAGTATTTTCCCTCACGATATCCTTCACGAAGACCCGTTTCTTCATGGAGAACCCCTGAAATGTTCATAACCTTTATAGTTCAACTTCTTCTCCTTGCCGTTTTTAAAAAGTTTTACACCTTTACCCTTCATTACCTCTCCTATTGCAGAAACGAGGAATCCTTTTTTGTAAATCTTTTGAATGGTTTCAAGCTTATCCCTGGAAAAGGTAAACAAAAACTGATAATCCTCACCTCCGGAAAGTGCAAACATTTCCTGTTTTTCCTTTATTATACCACGTGGTATGGGTAAACGCTCCAAAAATATTTTTGCGCCTCTTTGGCTTTCAGACATCATCCTTTCAAGGTCAATGAGCAACCCATCGCTAATATCCATCATGGCATTCGGTATCTTGTTCTTTATCAATTCTTTCCACAGATCATATGGAGGTTTTGGATGGGTATATCGCTGGATAAACTTACTCAGACCTTTGCCTCTCTTTTTGTTTTTAAGGAGAAATAGTCCATAGGCGCTTTCGCCAAGATACCCGGTAACCCCTATTAAATCACCTGTTTTAGCGTTATCCCTGCCCAGATAGCTCTTGGTTATAAGCTTCCCTACCATGGAAACATCTATAAAAAAATCAGACTTTGTTTCAGATGTATCCCCACCTATGAGGACTACACTGAACTCTTTTGCAGCCTGCATCATGCCTCTGTATAACCTGTCAATGTCTTTGTAAGATATACAATCCGGTATGCCAATTGTGACGAGGAAATAGAGTGGTTCTGCTCCCATGGAGAGTACATCAGAAACATTTACGTATACCGCCTTTTTACCGATATCATAGGCATCCATAAATTCAAATTCGAAGTGGATATGTTCAACAATGGCATCCTGAACAAACACATAAGAACCTTGCGACATTTCCACAACTGCCCCGTCGTCCCCAATCCCTCTTATGATCTTGCTCGATCTTTTCCCGAATTTTTTAATTCTTTTTATAAGTTCGTTTTCTGGCATTTCCATAGCTGAGTCAAGATAATAGCAGGTTATGGGTACTTTTTCAAGGCCGATGGAGGGTAGGGTGCCTGAACACTGTTTCCTTCGCTCGCACAGCTGCGGGCTGGCTACACTGCCTTTTAGTAAAAAGACGCCCACTGGAATCATCCGGCAGGCGTCTTAATTGCTCTTGCCCGCTCCATGAATTCTTTTAACTTTTTCTCGTAACCCCTCTCCTTTGGATTGTAGTATCTTTTACCTTTCAACGGTTCAGGCAGATATTCCTGTTTTACCATGCCATCCTTATAATTATGCGGGTAAAGGTAGCCATGCCCATAACCTAACTCCTTCATGAGTTTGGTGGGAGCATTCCTTATATGTATAGGCACAGGATACTCAGGAAGGTTTTTCACATCGGCACTCACGCGGTTATACGCCTCATAAATTGCGTTACTTTTTTCGCACAGGGAGAGGTAGATACATGCCTGGGCAAGGGCTAAGTAACCTTCAGGCGGACCGATGAAGTTGAATGCTTCCACTGCTGCCATGGCCAGAGGCAATGCATGGGGATCAGCATTACCGATATCTTCTGATGCAAATCGTACCATTCTCCGTGCAATATATAGTGGGTCCTCACCCCCTTCTATCATACGGACAAACCAGTAAAGTGCTGCATCAGGGTCAGAACCCCTCATGCTTTTATGGAGAGCACTTATCAGGTCATAGTGCATCTCTCCTTTCTTGTCATATACAACTATGTTCCTCTGATATGCTTCTCTCAGTATGTTGTGGTCTATAATGAGTTCCCCTTTACCAGCCTCTCTTACCATCTTATAGCATATCTCTAAGAGATTCAGGGCTTTACGGGCATCTCCGTTGGCCAGTATCGCAAGCTCCTCGATAATATCCTCATTAATCTTTAATGAAGAAACCTTTAACTCCCTGTCTTCATCCAGAGCCCTCTTGATTATCCTGATTACATTATCCTTTGTTAATGTTTCGAGTGTCAGCACCTTCATTCTGGAGAGTAACGGCGAGATGATTTCAAAGGATGGATTTTCGGTTGTTGCGCCGATCAGGATTATGTCCCCGTTTTCCACCTGGGGAAGAAAGGTATCCTGCTGGAGCTTATTAAACCGATGGAACTCGTCGATAAAGAGCACGATTCTCTGAAACTTTGTTTTTTGAATGACCTCTTTTACCTCTTTGATGCCAATATTGACGGCGCTCAATGAGACATATGGAAGGTTCATCTGTTTACCCATCAGCCATCCGATTGTGGTCTTTCCCACGCCGCTCGGTCCCCAAAGAATCATTGAGGGCACGTCCTTCTTTTCAAGGAGAACCCGGAGGAGCTTGCCTTCACCAAGTATATGCTCCTGACCAACAAATTCGTCGAGCTTCTTTGGCCTCATCCTGTCTGCAAGCGGTTTTCTTGTGTCTTTCTCAAAGGAAGTATTGTTTTCAAATAGTTCCATAAATTATAGGAAATAATAACAGTTTATAGGCACCTTTTTCAAGGTAAACGATGTAAAGGAAATGGGTAAAATCTTTATTCTTTACATTGCCTCCGTTTTTCTTATTCTTCAATGTGGCAAGAAAGAGGTTCATGGGATTACTGGAGTCAGATGGGGATACCCTGCGTCTTATGAATGAAATTAAAGGTCAGTTTAAGTCAAGGATAAAGATTTAATTCCTTCCCTTTCTTCATTTTTTTGAAGCTATCAGCCTTTTAAATAAGATTTCTTCAATATTTTGTCGCGAATCCAGCACAGACAAAACATAGACATTCATTTTCGATATCCTGTAGATGATTCTCCATGGGGTCATAACAAGTTCACGACATTGCAGTATACCGTGTTCCTGAAATTCCGGCACAATACGACCTCGTTCAGGCGAGGAATAAAGACTTGACGCCTTCTCTTTTATTTTCATTAAAATTTTTACGGCATTAGAGAAGTTATCTTTGGCAATATATTCAATTATCTCTGTCAAATCATTTTCAGCGGTATTGGACCATATTACCTTATATTTTTGTTTCATGTTCT
>CAIJOT010000144.1 GCA_903822335.1 uncultured delta proteobacterium | reverse complement strand
TTCATCGTATTCGTGAAAATACTTTCTCCTCTCTGAATGCCCTATAATGACATATGCACAACCAGCATCCTTGAGCATCAATGGAGATATCTCTCCTGTATAGGCCCCTTTATCTTCATAGAATACATTCTGAGCTGCAAGAGATATGTGTGATCCTTTAATAATATCATACACGCTGGATAAAGCGATAAAGGATGGAGCTAACACAATCTCACCTTTCTTGATGCCTGCTGTCCCCTCTTTTACCATCTTTGCAAGGGAGATCGCTTCGCCAATCGTATTGTGCATCTTCCAGTTTCCGGCAACCATCCATCCTCTCATTGGCTGTCCCCGCATGACTTTTCCAGTGCCTCTATGGCTGGCATTGTTTTCCCTTCGAGTAATTCCAGGAAAGCACCGCCTCCAGTGGATATGTATGATATCTTATCGCTTACCCCTGCACGATGCACCGCCAGGTCTGTATCCCCGCCACCAATTATTGAGAGTGCGCCGGACTTTGCAACAGATGCTGCCATTGAAAAGGTTCCCTTGCTGAAAGGTTCAAGCTCAAACACACCCATGGGACCGTTCCATATAATGGTTTTTACACCCTTTAACGCGTCTGAAAAGGCAGAAATTGTCCCGGGTCCGATATCAAGGCCCATCCAATCTTTTGGGATTTCTTCTATTTTACACACTTTTACTCCAGTATCAGCCGCCACCTTTTCTGCTATAACACAATCCACAGGCAAACAGAGGTTTACCCTCTTTTCCTTTGCTTTCTCCATGATTGTTCTTGCTTTATCCAGCATTTCAACTTCACAGAGTGAATTTCCGGTTTCAAACCCCATAGCCCTTATAAACGTAAAGGCCATGCCGCCGCCGACTATCAAGGTATCAACCTTTTCCAACAAGTTTTCCAGTACCCCGATCTTATCAGAAACCTTAGCTCCTCCGATGATTGCAGCAAATGGTCTTGCCGGATTTTTCATGGCTTTATTAAAATATTCTATTTCGTTCTTTAAAAGAAAACCGGCAGCACATAATTTTACAAATTCCGTTATTGCCGCATTAGATGCAGCCTTTCTGTGGGAAACAGCAAAGGCATCGTCTATGTAAACATCGCATAATCGTGCAAGTTTACCTGCAAACTCAACATCGTTCTTTTCCTCGCCTGAGTGAAACCTGAGATTCTCAAGGAGTATTGCATCATCATTTTTCATGTTTGAGACTGCCTTCTCGACCTCTTCACCTATGCAATCATCCGCAAAGATGACCTCTTTGCCCAAAAACCCTGAGAGCACTTTAGCGGCAGGTCGCAAGGAAAACTCCTCAGATTTCTTGCCCTTCGGTCTTCCAAGATGCGATGCAAGGATCACTTTAGACCCGGCATCTATAGCATAGTTTATCGTTGGCAGGTGTGCCCGTATTCTTGAATCATCTGTGATATTGCCATACTCATCCATGGGCACATTAAAATCCACACGTATCAATACTCTTTTGTCCTTTATGTCAATCTGGTCTATGTATTTCATCTCTTACCCCTTTTATGTGAATGTGGGATATGGTTTAAGGGTTATTTCATAATAAACGAGAGTAATTCAAGCATTCTGTTTGAAAAACCCCACTCATTGTCATACCAGGACAATACTTTCACCATATTTCCACCAATCACATTCGT
>CAIJOT010000143.1 GCA_903822335.1 uncultured delta proteobacterium | reverse complement strand
TGACCTTATGCTGGATGAGGCAATCTCCATCCATGTTGAAGACATAGAGAACAACAGGAAGCTCTCCATATATGGTGCTGAACTGATAGACGATGGAGATGTGATACTCACCCATTGCAATGCAGGCGCCCTTGCGACAGGCGGATATGGAACAGCCCTCGGTGTGATAAGGGCAGCTCATGAATCCGGCAAGAGAATAAAGGTCATCGCAACAGAGACAAGACCTTATTTGCAGGGGGCGAGGCTCACTGCCTTTGAACTACACGAGGAAGGGATAGAGGTTGAACTTGTGCCTGACAACCATGTGGGATTCCTCTGCTACAATAAAGTTGTGAATAAGGTTATTGTGGGTGCTGACAGGGTTGCATCAAACGGCGATGTGGCAAATAAAATAGGCACGTATATGATAGCGCTCGCCACTTATCAACACCGCATCCCCTTTTATGTTGCAGCCCCTGTATCAACATTTGATAAGAACATAAAGAACGGGGCTTCAATCGAGATAGAAGAGAGGGATGGCAGGGAGGTAAAATACTTACGCGGAAACCTTTTAACCCTCAAAGATATCAAGGCAAGATATTATTCCTTTGATGTGACACCAGCAAAATACATAACCGCTATGATCACAGAGAAAGGTATGGTTGAAAAGCCCTACAGAAAAAATATAAAAATGCTTTTCCCTCAGGAACGTTGAAAACCATCATACTCCTCACAGATTTCGGCTTGAAAGACCCCTATGCAGGCATTATGAAAGGGGTAATCCTTTCAATCAATCCTGATGTCACGATTATTGATATTACCCATGAAGTGGATCCTCAGGATACCAAGGAAGGGGCATTTCTTATACAGGAATACTGCAGATATTTTCGAAGAGGCACGATACACCTCGTTGTCGTTGACCCAACTGTGGGGAGCACAAGAAGGCCTGTGATACTGAGCAAGGATGGGTATTCTTTTGTCGGGCCAGACAATGGCATCTTTACCCTTCTCATGGACAGGGATACCGAATCCTATGCCATTGAGAATAGAGCATTTATGCGTGAAGACATCAGCGATACCTTTCACGGCAGGGATATATTCGCACCAGTAGCCGCACATCTCTCTTTGGGTGTTAAGCCTTCTATGTTTGGGGGAAAAATTATTGATTTGGTGCACCTTACAGACCTTTTTCCTGAAATACACACCGGCGTGCTTTTTGGGGAGATCATCAGGTTCGATAGATTTGGAAACGCTATCACAAATATTTCAGCGGATACATTGAACCATTTCATAAAAGAAAAACCCTTTGTGATAAGTGTTGGCAAGGTAGGGTTTAAATCTCTCAATACAAGCTACTACGAAAAAGACGTGACATGTTTGATTGGTAGCTCAGGTTACCTCGAATTTGCTTATTTTAAAGGAAGTTTTAAGGAAGAACAAAGGGTATGGAAAGGCGATGAGGTGACGGTCAGGATTGTGTAATATGTTGACTGGAAATACACATGTCCGAAGCCCAAAGGGCAAGCTTGTAAATTTCAGTGAGCAAGCCCTTAGAACGCTCATGAATTTCGAGTTCTTAATCCTATTTACCATCCTCAACGTCTGTTGGTGGGGCTTGAAGATTCCTCGGTGTATAATCTATTTGTTCAAGGGCAGGTATCTCTCCTGTTCCTGTGACGCCAAGCTCCCTGAATTTCCTGACTGATGGCAGTACCCTTGATTCCATTGAACCGGCTGTCTTATTGTATGCATCGGTAGCTTTCCTAATAGCAGAGCCCAGATCGTCAAAATGCTTTATCATTGTGCTCGTCCTTTCAAAAAGCTCCTTCCCCAGCATACTTATTTCCTGGGCATTCTTCGTGATATGTTCCTGCTGCCAGCCATACGCTATTGCCCGCAATAATGCAATAAACGTTGTTGGTGTTGCTACAATCACCCTCTTCTGGATACCATCTTCAATAAGGGTTGTATCTATATCAAGGGCTGCACTCAAGAAAGATTCTCCAGGTATAAAAAGCACAACAAACTCAGGAGACTTATCAAGCTGATTCCAGTATTCCTTTGATGAAAGCCCCCTCATATGTGCCCTTACCTGTTGAGCATGTTTTTCCATTTTTGTCTTCCTTTCTTCGTCCGTTGAAGCTGCTATGGCATCGAGATACGCTTCAAGTGACACCTTTGAATCAACAACAATCTCTCTGTCCATGGGCAGGTGTACTATCATATCAGGTCTTATCCTCCCTTTTTCAGTGTCTACAGATTGTTGTTCAGTAAAATCACAATGCATGGACATACCAGAAAGTTCAGCAACCCGTTTCAACTGCATTTCGCCCCACCTTCCACGAACCTGCGGCTTCCTTAAAGCTGTGACAAGATTGCTTGTCTCCTTTTGCAGGTTTTCATGTGTTGAAGTGAGCGTCCGTAGTTGCTCTTCAAGGCTTCCAAAGGTTTTGAGCCTGTCTTCCTCCATCTTCTTAATCTGTTCCTCATACCTCTTTAACGTGTCTTGTAACGGTTTTATCATACCATCCATCGCAACCTGATGCTCTCCGAGTTTACCTTTTGTAGTCTCTATAATTGTGCCGAGATGTGTGGATGCAAGCCTCAAGAAATCCTCGCTACTGCTCTTAAGTGCCGCTGCAGAAAGGGCATTGAATGTGTCGGTCATTTCCTTCTTCATTGATTCGAGAAGTAACCTCTGTTCTTCAAGATTCTTCTGGGATACCTCCAGTCTTGTGAAAGCCTCAACTTTATATTGTTTTTCAAGGTTAAGCTCGTCCCTGAGCCTGCCAATGTCATCATCTTTTTGCTGAACCTGCTTTCCCCTCTCTTCAGCAATTGCCCCAACAGAACTTGCCCTGCTTTCCAGTTCGATATATTTCTTCTGAAAGCGTTGTGTAACAACAAACCACGCAACAATACCCCCTATTATCGCACCCATAACTACATATACCGCCATCTCCATCTCAATCTCCCTATTTTCGACTGTCAGCTTTCAGTAATCGCCTTCGGTTTTAAAGCTCGCAACCCGTAAAACAAAACCTGCAACAGACAATGTTCCGGTTTTTCACCCGGAACTCATCACTCCTAACTCCGAATCCTCACTTACAAACATATCGGTAAGAGAGCTGTATACCCACACCGTCCCATCACTTCTTCTCTCAGAAACTCTTTTCGCCAGCCTTTTCTTATGGAGGTTCAGCAACCTCGTTCCGCTCGTATTTGCAGGGAGTTTCAGGGCATCAGAAAGCTCGCTTGCGGTAATACTTCCTTTTTGAAAGATGAGGTCCAATGTTTCCACAAGGTAATTATTGAGGCGACCTACAAGGATTTTCCCGTTTTCCCTCATCTCTGCAATGACGGCAAGGTCCTTTCTCTCAAGGGCAACCTCGATGTTCTCTTTTTGGTTTTCATTAAGCGCGGTGAGCACGATATATTTATCCCCGTACTCACCACTTAAAAGGCGTGACATGAGTTTGGCGATTATTTCATCGGAACAGGAATAATCAATGACACCAATTTCTGAAAAATCAATCGCTATGACCATCCTATCCGATTCCTTTGCAATATCGCGTTCTATCCGGTCCCTGATTATCTGTCCTGTCTGCCTTGTCACAAGGTCATTTGACCCGTTCTTTAACTCTTCTTTGAGGAGCCTGTAAAGGTTATATCCAACCATTTTCTATTATCTCTCCTGTTGTTCCCGAAGCGGTTCTACATTAATGGATTGAAGCCACTCCGCAATGTTCTCCTGTAATCTCTCTTCCTTAAACATAAACCATCGCTTCAGTTCTTCAGGATGGTCAAATAAAAACTTCAGAAATTTCCTGAAGGCAAACTTATCGCTAAGGACGTTTTCTATTTCTTCTCTCAGTTGGGTGTTCTTGACTGTTTTTGCAAACGCGACCATGAGTTTATGTCTTTCAAATACTTCCTGCCGCGGAATTTCCTGATACCTCCCGTTGCCGTTGAAATAAACCCTCTTGGCAACGTCAAGGACATTCTTTTCCCATTCAGGTAAATCCATTGCTGCCTTATCCCCATTTCTCTTGATTGCCATCAACAACCCTTTATACACACTCACGATTTCCCCTGTCTCGGTATCGAGGAAATTGGTACTATCATAATTGTCGTACATTTCCATAACAAAGGTTAATTCGCCAACATCAACCCTGAGCTTCTTCATTTTTGCCCCCGGTTGTTTTATGAAAGACTGCTTTTTTCACTAAAATCCATATTCAACAGAATCAATTGAATCGTAATATTCTTTATTTGTCAAGAAAATTTTCTGTTTTTCAGTAACCCCTCAGTCTTGGGAGAATAGGAGAAGCCCCCTTTTTCGCACCCGTGCATTGCGGAGCGCAGTAAAGAAAACCCTGTAAAAATCCCGGCGAGGTAGAGAGCCAACACCCACTTGCGTGGGTACCCGAGTCCCGCAGAAGGCGGGATGGTAGGGGGATGGGGGGACACTCTCGCCGAAGGATTTGCACAGTAAATTTTCTCTGCGTGGAGCACCAGCACGTAAGAAAACAGGGGGCTTCTCCCGGTAACTGAAGGGTTACGTTTTTCAAAAGAATATCTTCAGGATTGTTGTTCAACGCCGGAAGAAATTTCCGGGAGCAAGTATCGAAGATGCTTTGGGATCACGCTTAGACAAAGTGAGCTCTTTCCGCTTAAGCAGGACCGATGTGCACGCTTGTGCATCAGTACCCAGACACCGTTGCACATTGAGCAAAACCTGATCTTAGCGGGTAAAACACCCGCAGACGAGGAGCAAACGGAAACAGTATTCAGGCAATACTTGTAGCTTTACATCTCGGGTAGCATGATGTTTATCTGTGCGCCTGGGAATGGAAATAGATTGGTCTCCTTCTCTTTGCCCCTTGCCCATCCCGGTATTATTGAAAGCCTCGCAGCGCCTGAACGGATTGAAAGTTTGCCATCCCACTGATGCACAAAACGTTTCACAGCAGGAAGGCCATGTCCCCTTCCCTCATCAGAATATCTCGATGCCCCATAGAAAAGTGCCATCTCAATGGCATCAAGGTCTCCTCTCAAGGGAAACCTTTCTGACAGGGACTTTCTGAAACCTATTCCAAGGTCCATCACAGCAATCTTCACAACATTCTTACTTAAATTATTGAAATAATATTTCTGAATACCGACAAAACCTCTATTATCACTGTGTTCAACGATATTCTGGCATAACTCCGAGAGGGCAACAATAAACCCATCTATTGTCGTCTCATCGTAGTGGAGGTTTTTCGCAAGGATAGAATAAGCCCGCTCCTTCACTCTTCCTACAATAAAATGTATATCATCTGATTTTTCTATTGCTGTAATCTCAAGCAGGACATCGGAATAACAACTCCTCAGGTATTTTTCCGACAAAAGTGGCCGTGAAGGCTCAAGCTTAAAATACTTGTCTGTAAACTCAAAGAAATCCATCCTTTCAAGGTACTTCAACACCTCATCTGATGCGGGAAGGTTCAGGGTTTTTTGAATACCATCCTTCCTGAGCAGTTCTATCTCAAGAAGCCCAACCATACCATAAGGGTCTATGAATGTTACATCTGTAAGATTCATAGCTGATGAATTACGAAAATACTGAAGTGACTGTTCAAAACTATCTTCTGTCAATTGTAACATATAGGTCACATTGTAGGCGTTACGACTACAAAAGTCAAACTTACAAATAAGTATGAAAATCCCTTCCAATAACCTGTTCAACCCATTATAATAATCTTCATGGATCATGACCTTTCTCTCCTCGAAAAGTGTGAGTTATGCCCCAGAAGATGCAAGGTAAACAGGCTAAAAGGCGAGCGGGGATTTTGCGGAATTGCCGATAAGGTTATTATTGCCCACTATGGGGCACATTTTGGCGAAGAACCTCCTATAACAGGCACACAGGGTTCGGGGAATATCTTTTTTGCTTCTTGCAACATGAGATGCATCTATTGCCAGAATTATCAGATAAGCCATAAAAATCTTGGAAAAGAGTTTTCAATTGCAGAACTCGTGGAGCTCTTTTTCTCTCTTGAAAAACAAGGTCTTCATAATATAAACCTTGTGAGCCCCTCGCCCTACGTACCACTTATCGCTGCTGCAACAAGGGAGGCGAAAGAGAAAGGCATTGGTATTCCTTTCGTATACAATACCAATGCTTACGAGCATGCAGACACAATAAGGGGTCTTGATGGCTTAATAGACATTTATCTCCCGGATTTTAAATACTGGAACAAGCATATTGCGAAAAAACTTTCCGATGCAAAGGATTACCCTGATTATGCAAAATCATCGCTCCTTGAGATGAAAAGACAGGTGGGAGATTTATTTGTGGAGGACGGGATAGCAAAAAAGGGTATACTCATAAGACACCTTGTCCTTCCGAATAATCTTGCAGGTTCAAAGCAGGTTCTCACATGGATTAAGGATAATCTCGGGAGGGAAACGCACATAAGCCTCATGTCACAGTACTACCCCTTACATAAGGCTTATACATATACCCTGCTTAACAGGAAAATCACAGAGAAAGAATATGGTGTACTGATAAATCGGCTCATAGAAGACGGCTTTAAAAACGTTTTCATCCAGGAACTGGACAGTGCAACGCTATTCGTGCCAGACTTTGAGAGAACAGCGCCTTTCAAACAAGCAGGCAGTAAGCAGTGGACAGCACAGAGCTTAGAATAATTATAACCGAACCATGAACAAAAAGAAAAGGAGGTAGACATGGAAATAAAAACAATTAAGATTGATATTGCTGAAGGGTCGAATATCATCATTGGGCAGTCGCACTTTGTAAAAACCGTTGAAGACCTGTATGAAATCCTTGTGGGCTCATCCCCTTCCCTCAAGTTCGGGGTTGCCTTCTCTGAAGCAAGTGGCCCCTGTCTTACAAGATATGAAGGGAACGATGAGGTATTGATGAAGTTGGCGTACGAGACCTCTTTTTCCCTTTCCTGTGGCCATACCTTCGTAATATTCCTGAAGGATGGTTTCCCGATAAACGTCCTGAATGCATTAAAGAACTGTCAGGAAGTATGCCACATCATCTGTGCAACTGCAAACCCCCTGCAAGTCATCATTGCAGAGACAGAGCAGGGTAATGGCATTCTCGGTGTCATTGATGGGTCAAGACCAAAGGGCATAGAGCAGGAAGAAGACAAAAAAGCGAGAAAGGAACTGCTCCGCAAATTCAGGTATAAACTATAATGAACCAGTAAATAGTGTTCAGTGAATGGGTGAATAGTGTTAAATTCATGCATCAAATATTCTCCTAAACTATTCGCTAACTACTATTCACTATCCACTGTATTTACTGTTGACTGTTAAAACTTTAAATGTTACTTTTCATCTAAATGGATGATTTTTATAGAATATCAAGATTACCACCCTATGCATTTGGTATTGTGCGGGACCTCCTCATCGAGGCAAGAAGGAGAGGTGAGGATATTATTGACCTCGGCATGGGTAATCCGGATATACCCACTCCGAAATACATAGTCTCAAAGCTTATAGAAGCTGCCAGAAACCCAAAAAACCACAGGTATTCCGTTACCCGTGGCATTCATAAATTAAGGGTTGCAATCGCAGATTGGTATAAGAGGAAATACGATGTGGATGTCGACCCCGAGACAGAGGTTGTGGTATCAATGGGCGCAAAAGAAGGGATAGGGCATCTTGTACTGGCAACGATAAGTCAGGGAGAGGTAGTTTTTGTTCCTGGTCCATCCTATCCAATACATACCTATTCAGTCGTGATTGCAGGAGGAGACTTAAGGACTATACCCCTTTTGCCAAAGGAGGAGTTTTTTGACAGGTTAAGTATCGCGATAAAAACCACATGGCCACAGCCAAGGATGCTGATAATCAGTTTCCCAAATAATCCTACCACAGAGGTGGTGGACATTGATTTTTTTGAAAAGATTGTTGCCTTTGCACAGGAGCACAATCTGATGATCATCCATGATCTTGCCTATGCGGATTTAGTGTTTGATGGCTACAGCGCCCCGAGTTATTTACAGGTAAAAGGAGCAAAGGACGTGGGGGTTGAGTTTTTCTCCCTTTCCAAGAGTTATAGCATGCCAGGATGGAGGGTGGGTTTTGCAGTAGGAAACAAAAAGATGATTGATGCCCTTGTCAAAATCAAAAGTTATTTTGATTATGGCGTATTCCAGCCTATACAGATTGCTTCAATTATTGCCTTAAATGAGGGCGATGCCGATGTGAAGGAAATTGCTGAAAAATACAGGGGAAGGAGAAATGCGCTCTGTGAAGGGCTATACAGGTATGGATGGGAAGTTGAAAAACCGAAGGCAACTATGTTTGTATGGGCAAAAATCCCTGATGAGTTTACATCAATGGGTTCTGTAGAATTTTCAAAATTCCTGCTGAAAGAAGCAAAGGTGGCTACATCGCCGGGAATAGGGTTCGGGGAATATGGGGAAGGCTATATACGATTCGCACTCATAGAAAATGAACATAGAATCAAACAGGCAGTGAAAGGTATCAAAAATCTTTTATATTCCGCAAAAAAGAAATGATTAGCATCGGGATCATAGGTTTAGGTACCGTAGGCATTGGCACATATAAAATACTTAAAGAATACAACTCCCTAATAAAACAGAGGACAGGCCTCGATATAAAGGTTGTAAAGATTGCAGATATCGACCTTGAGCGTAATCGAGGACTAAGCTTCAAAAGAGGCATCCTCACAAAGGATGCGTACGAAGTTATAGACAATCCAAACATAGATATTATTGTGGAACTCATAGGAGGCATACAACCTGCCTACGATTATATTGTCAGAGCAATCAGGAAAAAGAAGTGGGTAGTTACCGCTAATAAAGCGCTTCTTGCAGAAAAATGGGATGAGGTCTTTAAGGTTGCAGAGAGAGAACATTGTGAAATAGGGTTTGAGGCATCGGTCTGCGGGGGTATCCCTGTGATAAGGGCAATAAGGGATGGCCTCATTGGAAATAAAATTCATTACATCCTCGGGATTTTGAACGGTACAAGTAATTACATCCTTACAAAGATGACCGAGGAAGATGTCTCCTTCAACAAGGCATTGAGTGAAGCACAACGCTTGGGGTTTGCTGAGCAGGATCCAACGCTCGATATTGAAGGTATTGATGCAGCCCATAAATTATGTATATTGACACGTTTAGCTTTTAACTGTTCTATACATATGAAAGATATAATAACAGGTGGAATATCAAAAATTGAGCCGATAGACATTGGGTTTGCCAAGGAATTTGGATACAGGATTAAGCTTCTCGCAGTGGCAAAGGAAGAAAAAGGTATGGTAGAGGTAAGGGTTGAACCAGCAATGATACCTGTAGCCCACCCGATGAGTACTGTAAATGGTGTATACAATGCCACTTATGTCGTGGGAGACAAGATTGGTCCCAACCTTTATTACGGAATGGGGGCAGGCAGCGACCCTACTGGCAGCGCAGTGGTAAGTGATATAGTAGACATGGCATCAAGAATAACAATGAAAAACCCAAGGACTAAAGTGCCCCTGTCCACAAGTGAGAAACGGATCAGGGGAGGTGGAGAATCATCTGTGCCTTACTATATAAGGTTCACTGCCCAGGATAGACCTGGTGTACTTTCAAAAATTTCGGGTATATTAGCCAAATACAATATCAGCATATCCTCGGTTATTCAAAAAGGCAGAAAAGAAAACGGTCATGTACCCATTGTTATGCTTACCCATGGGGCAATTGAAAAAAACCTGAAAAAGGCAAAGACAGAGATAGATAGGTCGCCCTTTATCAAAGGTGAGAGCGTTCATATAAGGATTGAAGAGGGAAACCTATGAATATGGCGTTCGGCGTTCGGCGTTCGGCGTTCGGCGTTAAAAGAGCTGTTCCTGGTTATGGGTTATGGGTTACAGGTTTAAACTCGCAACTCGCAACTCGCAACTCGCAATATTTCATCTTCCATACTTCCCCAATCACCCATCTGCTTTCTGAGTATACAAGGAGCAAGAGATGAAATATGTGGTAATCATCGGGGATGGTATGGCGGATTTTCCTCTCCACGAACTTGGTGGCAAAACCCCTCTCATGGTTGCAAAAAAACCTTACATGGATATGATGGCAAGAGAAGGGTTTTGTGGGAAGGTGTTAACCATACCTGAAGGTTTCCCTCCTGGCAGCGATGTGGCATGCATGTCCATATTCGGCTATAATCCTTCGCACTATTATACTGGAAGGGCGCCAATAGAAGCTTACGGCATGGGCATTGAACTGGGTGAGGAAGATGTGGCCTACAGGTGTAACCTTGTATACCTCAAATTTCTTCACGATAAAACCCTTATGGGAGACTACAGTGGAGGGCATATCACTACAGAAGAGGCCCGTATTCTCATAGAGGATTTAAACAAAGGGATAGGGAATAACAAATTCAGTTTCTTTCCCGGTATAAGTTATAGGCATATTATGGTATGGAAAGGTGGTAAATGGGAGATGAGCACAACACCACCCCATGATATTACAGAAAAGGAGATTTTACCCTACCTGCCGGCAGGCCAGGGGGCAGATACAATAATATCTTTGATGAATGATGCTCAACGTATGCTTACGGAACACCCTTTGAATAAAAAAAGAGTTGGGAATGGCAAAATTCCTGCAAATAGTATATGGTTATGGGGACAGGGGAAAAAGTCGCACTTCCCCTCTTTTAAAGACAAATACAATGTAAAAGGGGCAACGGTTACAGCGGTGGATCTCGTAAAGGGCATAAGCAGTCTCATCGGCTTCGATACTCCCCTTGTAGAGGGTGCTACCGGTTATATTGACACAGATTACAGAGCAAAAGCAGAAAAGGCGCTCGAACTACTCAAGGACCATGATATTGTGTATATCCACATAGAGGCTCCGGATGAAGCCTCCCATAACGGCAGTATAGAAGAAAAGATAAAGGCTATTGAGAGTATAGACAGGGATGTAGTGGGCAAAATCTTCGATAAGGTTGGAGACATAGTACAATTTCTCATTGTGACAGACCACGCAACACCCATATCTTTAAAAACACACTATGCATGTCCGGTTCCTTTTGTGGTGTTCAGCAAAAATAATACGCAAAATGGATGTCACTCGGGATACGATGAACGGGCAGGGGATAAGGTGTATAACGGTGAAGAGCTGGTTGAGCTGTTTTTAAGGGGACAATGACTATGAGACAGAAGTTTATCTTTGTGACTGGTGGTGTTGTTTCTTCCCTTGGCAAGGGACTTGCCTCTGCATCAATTGGCGCACTCCTCGAATCGAGGGGCCTTACCGTTACATTAGCAAAACTTGATCCCTATATCAATGTTGACCCGGGTACAATGAATCCTTTTCAACATGGAGAAGTTTTTGTCACCGACGACGGGGCTGAGACGGATCTGGATTTAGGTCATTACGAAAGGTTCACAAATGCCGTGGGCTCAAAAAAGAGCAACTTTACTACGGGTCAGGTATACGACACTGTCATATCAAAGGAAAGAAAGGGTGAATATTTAGGAGGAACAGTCCAGGTTATACCGCATATTACAGATGAGATAAAGAGAAGGATTCTTGAGGTTGATGAGGGGATTGATGTGGTAATAGTGGAGATTGGAGGAACAGTGGGGGATATTGAAAGCCTCCCCTTTCTCGAAGCTATAAGGCAGCTAAGGAATGAATTAGGAAAAGAGAACTCCTTGTTCATCCACCTCACGCTGGTTCCTTTCATTAAAACTGCGGACGAGATGAAAACAAAACCAACCCAGCACAGTGTGAAAGAATTGAGGGAGATTGGAATTCAGCCGGATATTCTCCTCTGCAGAACAGAGAAGTTTCTGTCCCAATCGTTAAAAGATAAAATCGCACTTTTCTGTAATGTAGAGAAAGATGCGGTCATAACAGCTAAAGATGTGGATGTGATATACGAAGTGCCTCTGCTCTTCCATAAGGAAGGGCTGGATGAGAAGATTACAAAACTGCTCAACATATGGGCCAAAAAACCCGACCTTTCGAAGTGGGAAGGTGTAGTTGATACCATAAAGAATCCAAAAAAACAGGTTGAAATAGCAGTTGTAGGTAAATATGTGAAGCTGAAGGATTCTTACAAGAGCCTCAATGAAGCCCTTGTTCACGGCGGCATAGCAAACCATTGCAAGGTAAACATCAGGTTTGTGGACTCGGAAGAACTGGAAAAAGATTCTACATCCCACTTCGATGGCATTGATGGCATCCTTGTACCAGGTGGTTTTGGAGACAGGGGCATAGAAGGCAAGATCAACGCAATAACCTATGCAAGGAAAAATATGATTCCCTTTTTCGGCTTATGTCTCGGCATGCAGCTTGCTGTTATTGAAATTGGAAGAAACATGGCAGGATTGAAAGATGCACATAGCACAGAATTCAATGAAAATACACCATACCCTGTCATCTATCTTATTGAGGAGTGGATAGACAGAGACAATACAGCACAGAAGAGGGATAAGTTTTCAGACAAAGGGGGCACTATGAGGCTTGGGGCATATCCTTGTAGATTGATACAGGGAAGCTTCGCCCATAAAGCATATAATCAGGAATTGATCTACGAGAGACACAGGCACAGATATGAATTCAACATGATCTATCGTGAACAGTTGGAGCAGCGCGGGATGCATGTAACAGGTATTTCTCCAGACGAAACATTTGTGGAAATAATCGAGTTTAAAGATCATCCATGGTTTCTGGCATGTCAATTTCATCCAGAATTCAAATCGAAGCCCTTCAATCCCCACCCCCTTTTCAGGGAATTTATCAAAGCTTCCATAAAGTACCGGCAGGAAAAACAAAGATGCAAAAAGAAATAAATATTGGAGATATAAAGGTTGGGGGGAAACCCTTCATATTGATTGGAGGACCTTGCGTTATTGAAGGAAGGGACATTACATTAAGGATTGCGGAAAAACTTTCAGAACTGACAGAGAAATTGCATATACCTTTTATCTTTAAATCTTCCTACGATAAAGCGAACAGAACATCGATACATAGCTACAGAGGACAGGGCCTTGAAGAAGGATTGAAGATACTCTCCGAAGTGAAAACAAAATTGGGTATCTTAGTACTCACAGATGTTCATTCTGTAAAAGAGGCAGCTAAAGCTGCACAAGTAGTGGATGTGCTGCAGGTTCCTGCACTACTCTCAAGACAGACCGATCTTCTTGTAGCATGCGGAAAAACTGGCAAAGCTGTGAATATCAAAAAGGGTCAGTTTTTATCCCCCTACGATATAAAACATGCTATCGAGAAAGTAGAATCAACGGGGAACAAACAGATACTGATTACAGAGAGAGGAACATGTTTCGGGTACAACAATCTCGTCAACGATTTCAGGGCAATACCCATCATGAAGGGTTTTGGCTATCCTGTTATTTTTGATGCTACACACAGCGTCCAGAAACCAGGTGCAATGTTCGGACATTCTGGAGGGGAAACTGAATTTGTTTTTCCCTTAGCTAAGGCAGCGGTTGCAGCAGGAGTTGATGGGATATTTATGGAAGTCCACGAAGACCCGTCAAAGGCTCTATGCGACCGTGAAAATACTGTCCCCCTTGATGACCTGCCACATATTTTAAAGACACTCAAAAGAATAGAGGAAGCCTTATGAGCAAGTTTACTGACATTGGAAGAGAGGTTCTGAAGAAAGAGGCAGATGCGATTGTTCATGTAATGGAGGGATTGGATGAAGATTTTGATAGGGTGGTTGATGTAATACATAGATGTCCCGGCCATGTTGTGCTTATGGGGATAGGTAAATCCGGACTAATATGCAAAAAAATAGCATCTACCTTTTCAAGCGTAGGTACGCCTGCTATTTTTTTACATCCAGCAGATTCGCTCCACGGCGATCTTGGTATGCTCCAGAAGGGAGATGTGCTTATCATTGTGAGTAACAGCGGCGAAACAGAAGAGATAATAAAGATACTCCCATGGATCAAGAGAATGGACATTATCACGTTAGTTGTCACCGGGGATGCGAGCTCTACTATAGCAGGTTGCGGGGATATAGTCCTCAACGTGAAGGTTGACGAAGCGTGTCCATACAATATAGTGCCGACGTCAAGCACCACGGCTACCCTTGCCCTCGGGGATGCCATTGCCGTTGCCCTGATGGAGAAAAGAAACTTCAGATTAGAGGATTTTGCCATCCTCCATCCCGGGGGAACAATAGGAAGAAAAATCCTTTTAAAGGTAGAAGACTTGATGCATACAGGCGATACCCTCCCTAAGGTGTATCAAGACACATCCATGAAACACGTCATCCTGGAAATCACATCAAAAAGGCTTGGTGTTACAGGGGTATTCAACAGGGATGAAGAACTCGTAGGGATCATCACAGACGGCGACCTGAGAAGGGCAATTGAAAAGTATGATAATCTGTTGATAAAGCATGCAAGTGATGTGATGACCGCAAATCCAAAGGTTATCCGAAAAGATGCGCTTGCCGTGTACGCATTAAAAAAGATGGAGGAGTTTTCAATAACATCACTCTTTGTTGTCGAGAGAGAAGGAGAAAAACATTCTATAGGGATTATCCATATCCATGACCTTCTGAAGGCAAAGATTGTATGAGGATGGATGAAAAAAAGAAAGCTTATCGTTTACATCGCTTTAGGGTTCATTGGAGCAAGCATCTTACTGGCTCTGTACTTTTTTATCAGAAAGCCTGAAAAAATAACTTCCCCCACATTAGAAAAAGGAAAGAGGGTGATAGTTTTTAAGGATGTGAAGTACTCTGGAGAAAAGAGGGGTGTTATAGATTGGGAGATAAGGGCAAAAACCGCAAGAAAATTTATTGATAAACCAGTCATAGAACTTGATGAGATCGAAGGACAATATAAACCAAAGGAGAATGTGACTGTATTTTTTAAAGGCACAAAGGGGATGATGGATACTGAAGAGGAAAAGGGGAATGTGGAAAACGTGGATATTCTCTACAAAGATGAATACAGACTCCAAAGCAGGTTCATGGAGTTTGACTTCAAAAAAGGTATCACATCTACGAGTGCCCCTGTTGATATAAAAAGCAGTAAGTTGACATTAAGGGGCGTAGGGCTCACTGCAAACACAAAAGAAGAAACCGTGAGGCTTGAGAAGGATGTAACAGGTTATGTGGAGACTGACAAAGGGAAATTTAAGTTTGAATCTGATAAGTTTACATACATATTAAAAGATAATATATACATTTTAGATGGCAAGGTTATAATGAAAGGTGAAGATATGAATTTACTCTGTGATAAGCTTTACCTTTTTAGCAAGGATAATAATTTGGAAAGAATAGATGCAAAAGGCAAGGTAAGGTTGATTTCAAAAGGTACTATTGCGAAAAGTGAAAAGGCGGTATATGATTTTAAGGAGGACAGGGTAGTACTGACTGAAACACCAAGGATATTGAAAGACAATGTTGAGATGGAAGGTGAATCTATCGTATATACTCTATCGAATGGAAGATTTTCTATAAATAGACCAAAAATGAGAGTGGAAAAGTAATGTTAGAGGTCTCAAAGCTCTTTGCTGAGAACATATCCAAAACCTATAACTCAAGGAAAGTGGTTGATGAGATTACCATACACATCAATACGGGTGAGATCGTTGGGTTATTTGGACCAAATGGCGCAGGTAAAACGACAACTTTTTATATGATTATAGGTTTTATCAAACCTGACGGAGGAAAAATATTACTCGATTCAGA
The DNA here is from genome assembly GCA_903822335.1 of uncultured delta proteobacterium. GTDB lineage: Bacteria > Desulfobacterota > Syntrophorhabdia > Syntrophorhabdales > Syntrophorhabdaceae > CAIJOT01. Next base: position 13,060 of record CAIJOT010000143.1, on the reverse strand, counting down.
AGATGTTACGACTCTCCCTATGTTTATGAGGGCAAGAAAAGGCATTACCTATCTCCCTCAAGAACCATCCGTCTTTAAAAAGATGAGTGTTGAAGATAACCTGAAGTCTATTATGGAATTTCACGATATAGACAGGGCAATGATGCGACACAAAATATTAGAGTTGCTCGAAACATTCAAGTTAGAACACCTATCCCAAAACAACGCCGATTCCCTCTCTGGAGGGGAGAGAAGGAGGCTTGAAATAGCAAGAGCCCTGATGATTGCACCACGTTTTATGCTCTTAGACGAACCCTTTTCTGGTATTGACCCGATATCTGTCTCTGATTTGAAAAAGATAATCAATGGTTTGAAAAAGAAAGGGATCGGTATACTTCTTTCAGACCACAATGTAAGAGATTCTTTACCTATATGTGACAGGGCCTATGTCATAAACAACGGTAAGGTACTTCTTGAGGGAACTCCTGAGGGAGTGGCAAACGATAAAATAGTGAGGGAAGTATATTTAGGAGAGGAATTTTACATTGATGTTGGAACTTAAGCAAACCCAGAAGCTACTCCCCGTACTTAAACTTACCCAGCAGCTTCAGCAGGCAATCAAGCTTCTCCAGCTTTCCCGGTTAGAGCTAACACAAACCATCCAACAAGAACTTAATGAAAACCCTGTATTGGAAATAGAAGAGAAAGACGAAATTGATGAACAACCAATAATAAAACAAGGAAATGTAACAGAGTGGCTTGAACTTAGCTATTCTCCATCAGAAGATCTTTTTGGCAGAGAGGAGCGAGAATATCCTGGTGATAGAGAATGGGAATACAAAGATGCTGAACTCTCGTTATTTAGTAACACTTCTAAGAATAGAAATAAAGGCGAAAGTCCCAATTATGAAAACTATGTTACAAAAAAAGATAGTCTGAGGGATTACCTGAGGTGGCAGGTGGGATTATCAAAAATTGATTCTAATGAAAGGATTGTTGCAGAGTGGATTATAGAAAATATAGATGATAATGGATATTTAGCCTACCCGATTCAAGACATTTCAAAGGTTTCAGGGTTTCCTGTGGAGTTTCTGGAGAATGTTCTTAAGAAGATCCAGAAACTCGACCCGCCTGGAGTTGGCGCACGAGACTTAAAGGAGTGTATCCTCATTCAATACGAAGCAAGTGAGAAAAATGACCATGCATTCACACAGATTGTTTCTTCCTATTTCGAGCTCTTTCAGAAAGCAAACCTGAAAGAAATTGCAAAAAAAACCGGGTATCCTGTTGAGAAAATAAAAGAGGTTTTCGAAACAATAAAGGGTTTTGACCCAAAACCTGGAAGGAACTATAGCAATGAACATACCTCCTATGTTGTTCCAGATGTCTATGTGGTCAAGAAAGAGGGGACATTTGAGGTGCTGCTTAATGACGAAGAAATCCCGGAACTCATGATGAACCAATACTATGTTGGCCTCTATAAAAGGAGAGACATCAATGGAGACACAAAAAAGTATATCAAAAATAAGATGCGACAGGCAGAATGGTTTATAAAGAGTATACAGCAAAGGCAAAATACATTATACCTTGTCTCAAAGAGTATTGTTGCGTATCAGAGTAAATTTTTTGATAAGGGCATACAATTTTTAAAACCACTCATTCTTAAGAATGTTGCGCAAGATATAGGTGTTCATGAGTCCACAGTAAGTAGAATAACAACAAATAAATATATGAGCGCCCCAAACGGTATCTTTGAGATGAAGTTCTTCTTTCCTACTGGTATTCATAATGAAGGAGGCGATTCTCTTTCTACAAATGCTGTGATAAACTTCATTACAGAGATTATAAATAAGGAGGATAAAAGAAACCCTGTTACAGATGATGATATTGTTGCTGTATTGAAAGAGAGGCACAATGTGAGAATTGCGAGGCGAACAGTTGCAAAATACAGAGAAGCACTAAGCGTAAGGTCATCGAGAGAAAGAAGAGTGCTGGATTGAATTGGATTGACATAGCGTTACATATCTGTTAACTTTGTAATCGGGGTTGGGTATCTACCAACCTTATTTTTGTGAGTGGAGGCCTTATGGATATAACTATAAGTTTCCGACATATAGAACACGATGAAAATATCAAAAAGTACGTAGAGGAAAAGATTACGAGATTACAGAAATATGTAGAAATACCACTCGATGTCCATGTGGTACTCTCCATGGAAAAAAAATACAGACACAGAATAGACGTGATGTTTACATTAAACGGTATCGTGATAAATGCCCATCAAGTGATGGATGATATGCACGCAGCCGTTGATAAAATTCTTGATAAGCTTGAGAGAAGATTAAATAAATATAGAGACAAACTTAAAAAATATCGAGAAGGGAAACCAAAGCCTGCCTCATCCTCACAGGAAAAGAAGGGCTCCAAAATTATCATAGCAAAGACGATTGATGCAAAACCTATGGATCCTGAAGAGGCTGTTATGCAACTTGAGGCTTCAGGGGATAGTTTTATGATATTTCGCGACAGTGAAAAAGGGAACGTATGTGTGGTCTATAAAAGGAAGGATGGCAACTTTAGCTTGATCGAAACAGCGAGAAAACCACTATGAGCATAGAAGATGTATTGAAAGAATCCTGCGTGATAGCCGATATAAAAGGTACAACAAAAAGGGATGTCCTTTTTGAGCTTGTATATGTATTAAAAAAGGCTATGCTCATCGAAAACGTGGAAAAAGCAGTTAATGTGATACTGGAGCGGGAAAAGCTCGGTAGTACTGGTATCGGTGATGGTGTTGCCATTCCTCATGGGAAGACGAAAAGTATACATAACATCTTATGTGCTTTTGGAAGATCACAAGAGGGTGTAGATTTTAATGCGGTAGATAGAAAACCCGTTCATATCTTTTTTCTCCTCCTCGCACCAGAGGATTCAGCAAGCCTGCACCTAAAAATGTTATCCCGCATCTCAAAAATCTTAAGAGACCTGTCCTTTAGAAAAAAACTTATGGAACTTACTGATACCCATGAGATATACACAAGTATCATCGAAGAGGATAAAAGGCTTTAATGCACACCGATACCATGATAAGACATTCTCAATTTTCAATTTTCAATTTCAGGATTTATACATTTATAATCCGCAATCTAAAATCTGCAATCTAATGAAGGGTATAACAGTACAGGAACTAAAAGATGATAAAACCTATGGATTAGCATTAGAAACAATCTCTGGCTTTAAAGGTCTTTCCAGGAAAATATATAATCCGAGGATACAAAAACTTGGGCTTGTCATCACGGGTCATATGGTATACCTTCATCCCCATCGAGTCCAAATTCTTGGAAACATAGAGATTTCATACCTGCGGTCATTATCTGAGGTGGAGAGTAAGAGAATCATAAAAGAACTTTGTAAACATGATGTTGTATGTTTCGTTGTAACCCGAAATCTGAAGATATCGGAGCATTTTCTTCTTGAAACAGAAAAAAATAAGATACCCTTACTCAGGACTAAACTTGTTACTTCTGTGTTTGTTGAAAGAATCACAAAGTTTCTTGAAGAAAAACTCGCACCCACCACTACTGTGCATGGGGTACTTATGGATATATTGGGAGTAGGGGTGTTGATAATGGGTAGACCTGGTATCGGTAAAAGTGAAAATGCCCTGGAAATGATTATGCGTGGTCATAGACTCGTGGTAGATGATGTGACTTATGTGAAAAAGATGGGAGCTATTGATCTATATGGGGAAGCTCCTGAAATGATAAAAAACTTATTAGAGATAAGAGGGATAGGCATTGTTGATATCAGGCATCTCTTTGGGGTTTCCGCTATACGTGATAAAAAGAGAATCGACCTTATTGTAGAACTGCTTGATTGGGACGATAAGGTAGAATGTGAAAGGGTTGGCTTAAAGGAAGGTAAATACAGGCTTCTCGGTATCGATTTGCCACTGGTCAGGATTCCAATAAGCTCAGGCAGAAACGTATCCTCCATAATAGAGCTCGCCTGTAGAAACCATATATTAAAAAGACAGGGCATATTTACGGCAGTAGAGCTGGAAGCGAAGGTATTGAAAGCAATGGAGGGTAGATCAAAGACATGAAAGTGATAATCTTAAGTGGTATTTCAGGGTCAGGGAAGACAACATTCTTGAGGGCCCTTGAGGATATTGGTTACTTTTGTGTAGATAACTTCCCCCTTATATTACTACAGAAGTTTTTGGAAGTGTGTGAATTGACAGGCGGGAAGGTTGCAAAAACCGCTTTTGTTGTAGACATCAGGGTGAGGGAGTTTTTCGATGCAGGTAAAACCACCTTACACAATATAAAAGATAAATATAATGCAGAATTTGTTTTTCTTGAAAGCTCTGATGACATGCTTATCAGACGTTTTAAAGAAACGAGACGGGCTCACCCATTATACGACAGCTCTAATATCAGGGAAGCACTGAAAGAGGAGAGGGAGTTAGTAAGCTGGATCAAGGATATTGCGGATAAGATAATTGATACCTCTAACTTTACCCTCCATGAGTTGAGGCGCTTTGTTCTCAATACGTATAGCCAGGATAAGGACAGGATGAAGATAAACCTCATGTCCTTTGGGTACGTGTATGGAATACCCACAGAAGCTGATATGGTGCTGGATGTGAGGTTTTTATCTAACCCTTTTTTTGTTGACGAGCTGAGGGAAAAAACAGGCCTCTCTGATGATGTAAGGGCATATATGAAATCAGATGAGGTATATAAAAAATACTTCAAACTGCTCCTGGCCTTTCTGGTATATCTTATTCCCTTATACGAGAAGGAGGGCAAGAGTTACCTTACAATAGGCTTTGGGTGTACAGGAGGAAAGCACAGGTCAGTATTTATTGTTAATGAGCTTGCAGTACAATTTTCAACGATGGATTATAATGTGTCTGCTATTCACAGGGATATTGACAGGTAAGGGAGGATGAAGATGATAGGATTGGTTGTTGTGGCACATTTTAATCTTGCGAGGGAGATGGTAGCATCCGTTGAATTAATTGTAGGCAAACAAAAACAATTCGTGCCTGTCGATATCTTTCCAGAAGATGACGTAGATAAAGTGAAAAATAAGATCGTACATGCTTTGAAAGCAGTGGAATCAGGAGAGGGGGTCATCATTCTGACAGATATGTTTGGAGGTACACCTTCCAATATCAGTCTCTCCTTTTTAGAAGAAGGCAAGGTTGAGGTGGTAGCGGGGGTTAATTTACCTATGTTGATAAAGCTCACCGCATACAGAGAAGGCAAGTCTCTGGATGAACTTGCACGTTTCATTACCTCATATGGCCAGAAAAATATCTACCTTGCAACGGATGTCCTGAAGGCGAGGAAGAGGGAATAAAAATCATGGTAGAGGGAATATTTACTATCAGAAACAGGTTGGGCCTTCATGCAAGGGCAGCAGCATCATTTGTAAAAAAAGCAGCGGAGTTTAACTCCAACGTATGCCTGGAAAAGGATGGGGCAAGGGCTAACGGGAAGAGTATAATGGGTCTTTTAACGCTCGCTTGTCCCCTTGGGAGCAAAATCATGTTAAAAGCAGAGGGCAACGATGAAAAGAAAGCATTCAGCGAGCTTGGAAAATTAATTGAGGATGGATTCTACGAAGAATGAATGAAGAAGTATTCGTAAACAAGGTTCTTAGGGGTGTTGGGGTTTCTTCAGGTATAACAACAGGCAGGGTGTATTTACTTGAAAGGGGCAGAGTCCCTATAACCAAACGGTCGATAAAGGAAGAACATGTAGATAAGGAGATTCTCAGGTTTAAACATGCCATTAAGAGTGCGATAGAAGAACTGGATAGTATCAAAGAGGCCATAACCGATGATGAGATAAAAAAACACGCCTTTATCATAGATGCCCACATGCTGATCCTCCAGGATGACTACTTTTTAAATGATGTGGTTGATGCAATCAGAAAAGATAGAATAAATACAGAATGGGCACTTGACATTGTGGTATCAAAATTTTTAGCCAGTTTTGAGAAGATGGAAGACCACTATTTAAGAGAAAGGGGCCAGGATGTTAAGTACATTCACGAAAGGCTTGTAAGGATACTTGTAAAAGGAAAGACAACAGACATCCATGGTAGGAGTGTAAAGGGAAAGGCAATTATAGTTGCACATGACTTATCCCCAGCAGATACAATTCAGTTGAATCTTAATCAGATATCAGGGTTTGCAACAGACGTTGGTGGAAGAACATCCCATACCTCTATTGTCGCAAGGGCACTCGAAATCCCTGCTGTTGTGGGTATAGGCAACATCACAAGTCTGGTGAAAAACAATGACAGCATTATTATAGATGGTGATGAAGGTGTGGTAATCATCAACCCGACGAAAGAGGTTCAGAAGGATTATATTGCAAAACAGCTACACCTGAAGAGCCAAAAAAGGGAATTCCTGAGGATAGCAAAATTAAAATCAGAAACAAAGGATGGTTTCAGGCTTAGAGTCGGGGCAAATATTGAACTATTAGAAGAAATGGATATCGTAGAAAGGTACGGCGCCCAAGGAATAGGTCTTTACAGGACTGAGTATATATACCTGTCAAGAAAGACTTTGCCCACGGAGATGGACCATTACCATATTTACAGGAAACTAGCGGAAAACAGGGCTTTAGAATATATTACGATAAGGACCCTGGATATAGGTGGAGACAAATTTGTATCCGATATTGAGGTACCGAAAGAGATGAATCCGGCTATGGGTTTAAGGGCTATCAGGTTATGCATAAAGGAATTACAATTATTTAAATCACAGCTTATGGGAATTTTGAGGGCAAGCGCCTATGGACCTTTGAGGATCTTAATTCCGATGATTTCAGGCATAGAAGAAGTAAGAAAAACCAAAGCGGTTATCAAAGAATGTATGGAAGAGTTAAACCATAAAAGGGTCAATTTCAACAAAGATATAAAGATTGGGATTATGATAGAGGTTCCTTCCGCATGTATGATAAGCGACCAACTTGCACAGGAGGTAGACTTCTTCAGTGTAGGGACTAATGACCTGATACAATACACCCTTGCAATAGACCGGGTAAATGAATATGTTTCCTATTTATATGAACCATTACACCCGGCGGTTCTTATGATGATAAAGCTGGCTGTTGAGGCCGCTCATTCAAATAAGATCGATATCGCTTTATGCGGGGAAATGGCAGGTGAACCACTGTATGTTCCGATACTCCTGGGGTTGGAACTCGATGAATTGAGTATGAATCCTTATTCCATACCAAGGGCAAAAAAGGTCATAAGAGGGCTTGAACACAGTTACTGTAAAGAACTGCTCAGAGAAGTATTAAGAACGAATTCAGCAAAAGAGGGTGAGTATATATTAAGGAAGGAGATGGCAAGGTTATTTCCGGAAGACTTTATACGATGTTATGAAGAATAAAAAAGATAGCGTTTAGCATATAGCGTATAGAAAAATCTTACGTATACTCCACGCGAAACGCTCAAAAATACAAGGAGGTAGAAAAATGGGAATGAGTAGATTTCTTTTCACTTCAGAGTCTGTTGCAGAGGGACATCCGGACAAGGTTGCTGACCAGATTTCGGATGCTGTGCTCGATGCGATTATTGAACAGGACACAAAGGCGCGGGTCGCCTGTGAGACATACGTTACAACGGGTCTTGCCCTTGTGGGCGGAGAGATTACAACGAGTGGCTACGCCAATATACCAGGGATCGTGAGGAATACGGTAAAAGAAATAGGATACAACGACTCTGCCATGGGGTTCGACTGGGAAACATGCGCAGTGCTGACGACAATTGATGAGCAGTCTCCGGACATTTCCTTAGGTGTGACCGAGAAGGAAGATCACGAACAGGGTGCAGGTGACCAGGGGTTAATGATCGGGTATGCCTGCAACGAAACGGCGGAATTCATGCCCATGCCGATCATGTTTGCCCATAAACTGGTGAGACGTCTCGCTGAGGTTAGGAAAAATGGGACTCTCAAGTTCCTGAGGCCCGACGGGAAAAGCCAGGTCACCTTGGAGTACGTAGACTGGGTTCCCAGGAGGGTAGATGCGGTTGTTGTTGCTGCCCAGCACAATCCGGACGTAACAAATGACGTTATACGGAAAGGAATCATCGAAGAGGTAATCAAGAAGGTAATTCCTCCGGAGATGATGGACGACAAGACGAGATTCTTCATAAATTCTACGGGTAGGTTTGTTGTGGGCGGACCGAAGGGTGACTGCGGCATGACAGGACGGAAGATCATCGTCGATACGTATGGTGGCATGGCAAGCCACGGCGGCGGCGCCTTCTCGGGGAAAGACCCCTCCAAGGTGGACAGAAGCTCCTCCTACATGGCCCGCTACATTGCAAAGAACCTTGTGGCAGCAGGTCTCGCAGACAGGCTGGAGCTCCAGATAGCCTATACCATAGGCGTTGCACAGCCGGTCTCCACCATGGTAAATACCTTCGGCACTTCAAAGATCAGCCCGGACCGTATCTCCGAAATCGTAAATGAACTCTTTGACCTGAGGCCGAGAAAGGTCATTGAGAGGCTTAACCTCTTAAGACCTATCTACAAGAAGACGGCTGTCGGTGGCCATTTCGGGAGAAATGAGCCCGAATTCACCTGGGAAAAACTCGACATGGTGGAAGAGATAAGAAAAAAAGCAGGTATTTAGATAAACCAGTAAATGAGAGAATGGGGAAATGAGTTGATGGGCTTTTGACCTCGTTCACGCATTTACACACTATTACATTATCTAAAAAGCGGAGGAAATGATGGATTATGATGTAAAGGATCTGAAATTAGCAGACCAGGGTTATGAAAAGGTCGAATGGGCTGGAAGAAGAATGCCTGTATTGAAAAAGATAAGGGAGAGATTTACCACAGAGAAACCATTGAAAGGCGTCAGGATTTCATGCTGCCTCCATGTCACTTCAGAGACGGCGAACTTGGTGAGGACATTGAAAGAAGGTGGAGCAGAGGTTGTACTTTGTGCATCAAATCCTTTAAGTACACAGGACGATGTTGCGGCTGCCATAGTAAAGTATCTGGAAATCCCAACCTTCTCGATCAAGGGTGAGAATGATGTTCAGTATTACACCCATATCATGAAAGCCCTCTCATTTATGCCGAATATCACAATGGATGACGGCGCAGACCTCGTAGGTGCACTCCATATGATAGCCCTTAAGAGATATGAGGCACTTCATGGTTCTGTGAAAAGCTGGGTAAAAAAACTCGATGAAAAGAAGAAAAAGAAACTTATAGGGAACGTGATTGGCGGGTCTGAAGAGACGACTACAGGGGTCATTAGGCTAAAGAGCATGGAAAAAGAGGGTGTGTTGTGTTTTCCCATCGTAGCGGTAAATGATGCACTCACAAAACATATGTTCGACAACAGGTATGGGACAGGTCAGAGCACGATTGACGGCATCCTTCGGGCTACAAATGTATTATTTGCAGGTGCAACCTTCGTGTTATCAGGATATGGATGGTGTGGTAAGGGTGTTGCCATGAGGGCAAAGGGGCTTGGTGCTCATGTAATAGTTACTGAAATTGACCCGCTACGTGCATTAGAGGCCCATATGGATGGCTTTGAGGTAATGGATATGGCCCATGCCGCCCCTATCGGCGATATATTCATTACTACCACAGGAGATATCCATGTCCTGAGGGAAGAGCATTTCAAAACGATGAAGGATGGAGCGATTATCGGTAACTCAGGCCATTTCAATGTAGAGATCGATATAGATGCCATTGAAGCAATGAAGAAAAAGAAGAGGAGAATACGTGAATTCATTGATGAGTATACCCTTCCAAAGGGTAAGAAAATTTTCCTTTTAGGGGAAGGGAGGCTTGTCAACCTCGCATGTGCGGAAGGGCATCCCTCTGATGTAATGGATATGAGTTTTGCCAATCAGGCACTATGCTCAGAATATATGTGGAAAAAGGGCAAAAAACTGGAAAAGAAGGTGTACAGTGTACCGCAGGAAATAGATAAAACCGTTGCAATATTAAAACTCCAATCAGCAGGCATCACTATAGATGAGCTTACAGAAGAGCAGAAAATTTACCTTGCTTCCTGGGAAATGGGCACATGATTAAACTACTCGTTGTAGGAACCGTTGCATACGATTCGATAGAGACCCCCTTTGGAAAGGTAAAAGACGTTCTGGGAGGTTCAGCATTACATTTTACCAATGCAGCGAGTTTCTTTACCGATGTGGGCATTGTCGCAACAGTAGGAAAAGATTTTGATCTCAATAAGATAGCATTCTTAAAGGACCGTAATGTTGATATGCGTGGTATAGAGGTTGATGAGGGAAAGACGTTCAGGTGGGAAGGGAAATATGGGTATGACCTCAACCAGGCAATCACGTTAAAGACTGAACTCAATGTCGTCGAGACATTTAAACCCCGTATCCCTCCTGATTACAGAGACCCTGGGTTTGTCTTTCTTGCCAATATAGACCCTGAACTGCAGTCTTATGTCATAGACCAGATAAAATTTCCTGCTACTGTAGTGCTCGACACGATGAATTACTGGATAGAAAACAAGTATAAGGAACTTATAGAGGTGATTCACAGGGTGGACATGCTCGTCATCAACGAGGCAGAATTGAGAGAAATTTCAAAGGAACATAATCTTGTCAAGGGTGCACGGAAGATTATGGCATATGGGCCTTCCTGTATCGTAGTAAAAAGGGGTGAATACGGCGTCCTTATGGTGAGCAGGAACGAAATATTCCTTGCGCCGGCGTACCCCTTAGAGGATGTGTTTGACCCAACGGGTGCCGGTGATACATTCGCTGGTGGTCTTGTGGGCTACCTCGCAAATATCGGTGATACCTCTATTGAGACAATAAAGCAGGCCATTGTAATGGGTTCAGTCATGGCATCCTTTAACGTGGAGGACTTCAGTATAAACCGTCTCAAAGGGCTTGGTTATGATGAAATCAAAGAGAGATACAGCGCCTTTAAACGGTGTTTACAGTTCGGTGATATAAAGTTTAAATAAATCTGTATTCAGTGATGAGCCAAACCTTATACCTTCAATGCTATAAAATACCCGATGCCAAATACAATGTGGAGAAAAAGCTGCTCTAACCAGGTGAAATGGTGTTCCCTCATAAACTCATTGAAAGTGGTTTCTCTTTCCAGTGTCCGGCCCTGAGAGAGAACCTAATTGAGCTTACAGGTAAATGATTATAAGAAAAATCAACCATATTTTTTCATTATGTAAGGGGAGGTTACAATGCCAAGCCAGATCAAGATTATAATAAGCGGTACCACGTTTAATGGAGAACTTTCCGACACTCCCTGTGCGAAAACAATAGCAGAGAAGCTTCCTATTGAAACAAGTCCAAACAAATGGGGTGATGAGTTTTACTTTGAGATTCCCGTGAACATGCCCCTTGATGAGACAGCAACAACACATGTAAGGGTTGGAGATATTGGATACTGGCCTCCAGGTAGCGCCCTCGCCATATTCTTCGGACCTACCCCTTTAAGCAGGGGTTCTGACCCGGTACCTGCAAGCGATGTAAACCTTGTGGGAAGAATTACAGGAGACACTGCTCCTCTAAAACAATTAAAAGGGGCAGTGAAGATTAGGATTGAAAAAGTGTAAAAGTCCTGATAAACATACAAGTAAGGTTTCCTGCCATCCCCATGGTGTTATCCCTTGTTTTTTACTTCTGGCTTCTTAATTCTGACTGCTGTCTCCTTGTCTTCCTTCCTCAGTATCTTCTGACTGCATGGCATGTTCTTGTGTACCAGCGTTTTTTTGAGGTTACAGTGCAAAGCGATAAAAGTCCTGCAACTTCCAGAACCATCAACAGCAGTTTCCCTTGGTATTTCCGCATACGTACACATCAAATCACAGAAATCGAGCATGCCTTTCATTATACTACCTTCTACCTATTCACTATTTCTGAGTAATCTTACCAGAGAATGGATTATGGGGCAAATGGAAAAGCTGCACGGATAATGGCAGCATTCATAGATTGTGTGCTTTGTTGTTTCTTCCACCCTGAATTACAAAAAGTTCTTGAAAATTATGTGGTTTAGGAATATCATCTATCAAGGTTCTTGTGCTTTTTTTTATGAAGGATGCTGTGAATTCATGATATGGAATGATTATCAGAATATGCCGCTTCAAATAAACAGAGGTAGATTTCATACTTGGAAGTTTACATAGGGCTGACGCAATATGGCTCAGCGGACGAATAAGACCTTTATCTGCAGTGTTGTATTCTTAGATATAGTAGAATACTCAAAAAGGCCGGTAGAAGAACAAATAATATCAAAAAACCTTTTTAATTCGCTCCTCTCCAATGCAATCAGGGATATCGCAATAAATGACCGCATTATCCTGGACACCGGAGATGGCGCTGCCATCGGTTTCTTGGGAGACCCTGAAGATGCGTTGTTTGTCGCTATGACCCTGTGTGAAGGCGCTGCAAAGTCACAACAAACCTCATCACCCCAATTCTCCATCCGTATTGGCATCAATTTGGGGCCGATAAAACTTGTTAAAGACATTAATGGACAAGATAACCTGATTGGTGATGGCATTAATATAGCACAGCGTATAATGAGCTTTGCAGAACCCGGCCAATTAATGGTGTCAAGATCCTATTATGATGTGATATCATGTCTTTCCCAGGAATACGCTCAGCTCTTCCATTATCAGGGTCTGCGCTCTGACAAACATATCAGAGAACATGAAGTCTATTCTGTCGAGTATTTCGGAAAAAATAATATTGAAACTACAGATATACCCGTAGGACAAAATATAATAGAATTGTCAGGCAAGGATGCTATGGGACAACAAAGCCTGTCATACGCTGAGCGATTAGCGGCGATCAGAAAAATCCGAGCTTCATCTCAAACTTTACCTCAACCCACCATACACTGGTGGAACAATAAGAAATTGCTGTACGGAGCATTGCCGCTGGCTGTAATCACAATACTCATCTTTTCATTTGTATTGCGTAGCAGCAAAGTCCCCGAAGTGAATCGAAAAACAGTCACACCATCAATCACTAATGAACAATTACAACCTCAACCAACTGTTACCAC
>CAIJOT010000142.1 GCA_903822335.1 uncultured delta proteobacterium | reverse complement strand
CTAAGCTTGCCATAGCAATCGCTACTGATATGGGATTACCCTCAGACCTGAGACAGGGTATCCATATGGCAGGGATGATCCATGATCTGGGGAAGATATCTATCCCTGCAGAAATCTTAAGTATGCCCAGAAAGCTCAATGGTTTAGAATTTAGTCTCGTAAAGGTCCATGCCCAGACAGGATACGATATCCTCAAAGACATAGACTTTGACTGGCCTATTGCCCAGATGGTCTATCAGCACCATGAGATGCTTGACGGCTCCGGTTACCCTAACGGCTTAAAGGGTGAAGCAATTCTTCTTGAAGCGAAGATTCTTACGGTTGCCGACGTGGTTGAGGCCATGGCATCCCATCGTCCCTACAGGGCTTCTTTAGGACTGGATGTTGCGCTGAAGGAGATTGAGGATAACGCAGGGATATTGTATGACAGCAATGCGGTGGATGCGTGTGTGAGGCTGTTCAGGGAAAGAGGGTTTAAGTTTGAGTGAGGCAGGGTTAAAAGAGGGTTCAAGGCCTGCCCTGCTAAGACGCTGTTGCAGTTCTTGGCCGGGGGGTCGAGGGTTCAAGGGGAAGAACCGTGAGGGAGTGTGTGGGTAAAGCAGTGAATGGTGAAATGTGAAAATGCTGTATATCGTACCTCGTACTTCGAGAAAGGAAGGGAAGAGTGGGGAAGGGCGGAAGGTAGAGGTTAGAAGCCAGATAGGAATAAGGTGATAAGAAATATGAGTTTTTCTTTGGAAAGTCCAGCTTTTTTAAGTATGCCCTGGAGAGTGCCTTTTTTTAGAGGTTTACTGGAATGTACCGGCACTGGTATGGTAACAGCGCCTTCTTCCGACTGCTTCTGGTATATGCGATGGCTACCTGTCTGTCTTTTAAACACAAAACCTTCTTTTTCGAGCACTTTGCAAACTTCATGTCCAGTAACCTGTGGGAGTTTACCCATTAATTACAAGCTCAAGTTCGTGCGTCTGATGTGCCTTGGCAAAATGCGGGATGTTTACTATTCCAACCACTTCAATGTATCCTGCAGCAGCATCTTTAAGCATATAAATGGCCTCTTCGATGGTATCGCCTTCAGTGGTTATATCAAGTTCAGGGCAATAAACTACATAACCTCCCTCTTCAGCAGGGCTAAGCTCTGCAGTGATTTTTATTTTTCTCATGCCAAGCCTCCATTTATAAGATTAAGAAGTAATGTAGCCCTAAGTGGTTGGTATGTCAATAGAAAATATAGGATACAGGAGGGCGAGGCGATTGCGGAATATAACAAAGGGCAGGGAATGGTGAATAGGTTTTTAACTGACTACTATTCACTAACGACTATTCACTGAAGTAACAGTGAAAAGTGAATACAAAATGGAGAAACAAAGATGATCTTATTGAAGTTTTTTCAAGACCTTTTCGCTATCTTTTTTATTGGTGATTGCCAGTATTATAACTTCATTGGAGACAATACGATAATATGCCCTGAAGTCGCCGCTTCTCATTCTATAGAGGGGTGGTTTAAAGCCGGTCAGCTTCTTAATTCTTGTTTTGCCAAAAGGAATCGGGGAGGTTTCCAGGTATGATTTTATATCCTTTACGAGCTGAATCGCATCATCTGTTTCGAGGTTTTCTATTTCTTTTTGAGCGGAAAGACTAAATATGACCTTAAACTTTTTTAACGTCACGCCGTTTTTCCAATTTGCGTATAAGAGCATCAACAGTTACGCCGCCGCTTGCTGTATATTCTGTATATGCTTCTTCAATCCTGTTTTTAAATACAGGGTCATTTTCAATCAAATAATCGGCAAGGTCATCATCGGTTATATGATGAAGGATGGCAGTGGGTTTACCATATGCTGTTATAATAATATCTTCATCTTTGGATGCCCTGAGTATATCCATTGTTTTATGTTTAAGCTCTTTAACACCGGCAAAACGCATTGTAAATCTCCTTTCGTAAGTTATACTATAGTGTAACTTTATACACATAAGGTGTCAAGTTGAAAAATGAGAAATTGTGGAATAACAAATAATAGTGAACAGTGAAAAAGGCAGTGAATGGTGAATAGTAAAAAAGGCAGTGAATAGTGAGTAAGGCAGTGAATAGTGAATGGTGAATAGTGAATAGCTTTTAATTGCGTGAACCCTCGACCCCCCGGCCAAGAACTGCAACAGCGTCTTAGCAGGGCAGGCCTTGAACCCTCGAACCCTTTTTCTCGGTTACGAGATACGGGTTTTAACGAAGTACGAATGACGAAGTATGATGTACGGCCTTTAACTTAGAGGAAGGGATTGATGGTGCATGTCATGCGACAATTAAATCTATTTGTAAGTGGATTCTCCCCTGATTTTTATCCTGTATATTACAACGATTTTTGCTTCGTCATCGATAGCATAAAGGATACGGTAATCCCCAACACGGATACGGTAACCTTCTCTATCGGTAAGTTTTTTACAACCATGTGGTCTTGGGTTATCAGAAAGAGAAAGGATTGTGCTATCAATTGCAGAACGATACTTTTCAGGGATATTATCGGCTTCTTTTCCCGCTCTTTTTTCTATTATAACGGTATAGTGCAATCTTTTAACCAGTTTTTGCGGAATTCCTCATATGGGATAAAAGAAGTAGCCTCCTTTTCTGCTCTGAGGAGGTCAATTGTGTCTTCAAAATCTTCTATCATTTCCATAATATTTCTGTATTCTTTCAAACTGAGTAAAACACCCTTTTTAGTTCCTTTCTGGTCTATAAGGAATTTTGGTTTCGTATTTCTTAAAGCATTATTCATAACGAACCTCGTATTGCAGTTTT
>CAIJOT010000141.1 GCA_903822335.1 uncultured delta proteobacterium | reverse complement strand
TTGTTTTGCATATCTGAAATCATTAGTGAGGGTCCACCGGGGATCAAAAAGAAGCCTCAAACTAAAAGTCATTGAGAAAGTGCTATGGAAATAAGATCCCGTTTTTTCGTATTAAACCTGGAAATAAAAGCCCTGAAAAATCGTATTGTGCCGTATCCGGTGATAATACGACGGCTTATTCCGAGCGGCATCTCATCGAGCAGGCTCGGGACGCAGGTGTGATGGCATATCTCACGAAACCTTAAGGTATTTCCTGGAAAAATCTACCCTCACGGAGTGGATATTGCGGCTCAAGGACGAGCTGGACACACGCAAGCTGGTAGATAAGGCAAAGGAGCTCCTGATGGAGTCGGAACATCTTACAGGAGCTCAAGCCTACCGCAAAATCCAAAAGATCAGCATGGATAAGAACAAGCCGATCAAAGAAGTAGCTGATGCCATCATAACCATGCTTGGATAGAGCACATGGAATAACAATGATCAATCCTAACCCCGATAAACGGGATAAGTGCGTTAACGAAATCATCTTCTGCAAAAATACGCATAATATGATTTCTAACTTACTAATAAATGTGGCGGGCAGGCCAGACACCCTGTTTTACCACCTTACCATTCTGTAACTGGTCGATACGAACCTTATCGACACCCTCGATCTTACCCGGACCATAAGACAGCGGCGTACTGCTTAAGCCACCGGTCTCAAGGTTTTTAATCTTGTAGAAGCCATGCTCCAGTACGTCACGAGGCTTCAGCTTGTCAAAAGGCACCTGTTGTAAGGCAAGCCTTAACGCCTCAACCTGGGTCATGGCCTCAAGCATGCCTCCATTATACTGGGTGTGGGTAGCAATTTTGTTGGGGTGATACTTCTTCTGTAGTTCGTTGATGAACTTTATCCCGGGGCTCTGATCATCCCAGTCGGGGAAGCCGCCGGCGACTACAAAACCGTCACCAAGCTTACCCATAGCCCGAGCGAACACAGGAAGGTGACTTGGTGTACCACAGGCAAAGGTTATCTTGTAGTCCAGATGAGGTCCCATACCCAGTCTGACCATCTCCTTTACAGTCGGCTGTGAACCTGGGTTAACCATGATACCAAGTGCAAGATCAACCTTATTTTGCTTTAGCCACATAAGCTGGGTGGTTGGTGGAGAGGTGGGTATAAGAGGCACATACTGGATGCCAACAAACTCATATCCTATCTTCTCGAGATACGCTTTTAACTCCGGTATCTCAATCGACTTGCCCATGGCGTTATCGGCGGTGAGATAGGCAACCCTTGGTTTCCTTTTCTCCGTCCATTTCTCTTTGAACCAATCGGCAACGGCCGCCATGTCATCGGTATAAATGGGGTAATAGGTAAGGATAGTTCCCGGAGGCTTCATGAGAAAGGCACCAGTGGACATGCTGGGGGCACCGAAGCCGTCCTGCATCAGCCTGCCCTTGAGTGCCAGCGCTGTTGGCGACCCCGATGCCCTGTAGACCAGTATCCCCTTGGCCTTAAGCTCTTCGTAGATAGAGAGCGCCTTCGCAGGTTTGAGCTCATCATCTCGCCACAACAGCTCAATGGTTATATCGGCAGGCCATTTTTCTTTCCGCCATGGAGCTAAATTCTTTGTCTCGTTAACATATTTGACATAGTCCTCATAGGCAGCCAGAATCGCCGCCGAATCCTCAGCATAAGGACCGGTGAGCGACATGGTGCCACCGATATACACCGTTTTCCCCGCAGCGTTTGCAGCAGGGGAAAATAAAAATAATCCCATCACCATCATAATTACGCAAGCTACTAACATCAATCTAATTTTAGCCATTTCTTTTTCCCTCCTTTTTAGTTTCTGATTTAGTTTACGCTATAAATCAGGCGTTCTGTTGAACTAATTTACCCCCTTTCACTCTAATTCTTCATGTGAGAAAGGCCACAGCCTGTAATAGGCCTTGATCATCCCCCATCGGTGAGCGAGCCCCCGAGGTTCAAAAATGAGGAAGAGCATAATTACTAATCCGCGGGTGATGAGAGCCAGTGAGGCGGCTGCCTGGGCAGCAACGGCTGCAGATAAGATTGGGCCAACAACGGTGACCAGCTCATCCAGCAGCTTGAGAGATACGGCGCCAAAGACAGCCCCTATGGTGCTGCCCATACCACCGACAATTAGCATACCCAGATACCACACTGAATCCATGAAGGCAAACTGGTCAACACTGGCGAAACCATAGTAGTGAACCAGCAGTGCCCCGGCCACACCGGCATAAACACAGCCGATAAAAAATGCCTGCAGTTTATAGATCCACAGATTAATCCCCATGACCTCAGCCGCCAGGTCGTTATCTCTGATTGCGACAAAGGCCCTGCCTGCCCTTGTCCTGATTATGTTTACAGCCATGAACGTAGCCAGGCATGCAATTATCATAACCAGGTAGAAGTAGCTGGCTTTGGAGTTGAACACGAAACTGCCTATCTTGGGCTTGGGCACAGCGAAACCATCAGGACCACCGGTAATATCTCGGAACTGAAGTATAAGCCAGATAATAATAAAATGTGCGGCTATGGTCGCCATAATGAGGTAGAAGCCCTTGATCTTTAGTGATGGTAGCCCGAAGATCAAACCTGCCATTCCCGCAGCCATGGCGGCACAGGGCAGGGCTGCCCAGAATGGCCAGCCAAACTTGGCGGTTAAGATAGCCGAGACATAGGCACCGACTGCCATAAACCCAACATGACCTATGGAGATTTGGCCACAGTATCCGGTCAGAATATTGAGCCCGTGAACACTGATAATGGCAATACCGATCATGGTCATTATGGTCAGTATCCTATCACTGAAAAATAACGGGCAGGTGAAAAGAAGGATGAGGAAGGCAAAGAGCATTCCCCAGTGCAGCCTGGTGCGTAAGATAGCCATATCCTGCGCGTAGTTTTCATGAAAGGTTCCACTGCGTAAACTCATTTATTAAATCCTTTCTATCCTAGTCAGACCAAATAAACCGTAGGGCCTGAAGATAAGCACAATGATCATAACTACAAACGGGAATACTTGAGCCAGTCCGCCACCAGGCAGGAGCGGGTCCAGGTACCCTGCAGCTATATTCTCCAGCATACCCAGTATTATTCCAGCTACAATGGCACCTCCAATTGAGTTCACCCCTCCCAGCAGCACGACGGCGAATGCTTTCAGGCCGATCTCAGCGAGTGGTATCATAACACCAGATACGCCGCCCAAAAGAATGCCGCCGATCACACCGACGACAGAAGCAATCACCCATGAGACGGCATAAACTGTGGTTGCCCTGATACCGAGACTCTGCACCACTTGCAAATCCTCGGCAGTGGCTCTCATGGCCAGTCCGATTTTGGTATAGCGGAAGAGAAGCATGAGCATCACCATGGCAACAATAGACACGATTAGTCCAATTAATGACTCCGGGGGTAAGGATATCCCACCAAGTTTCAGGGTTATGGTCGGCAGTACCCCGTGGTAAGTCTTATACTCACCACCCCATACCAGGGTTGCCAGCCCTTCCAGTACAGAGGCTAAAGCTATGGTCATCATGATGATAGCCAGTTCTGATTGACCCACCAGAGGGCGTATGGTAAGGCGTTCTATTAACAAGCCTAATATAGCAGCCGCTACTATTGCTGAAAACAGGGCAGCCCATATGGGTAGGTGGAACGGTACCAGGAAGGTATAACCCAGGTAACCACCAATTAATACGAAGTGTCCCTGGGCAATGTTAAACGCATTGGAGCATTTAAGAATGATGACAAAGCCTATAGCGATAAGGGCATAGACCATGCCGAGGGCAAAACCCGTTACCAATAATTGTAGAAAGAAAGTCATTAGTCAGCTCCTTCAACAGACCTGATGTTTAAAGCAGTCTTGATTGTTTCCATTTTTCCATCCTGGTATCCGACTCGCGCTTCTATCAACGCCTCGGCCATATCACTATATATTGCGTCGATAAGCCCACGGTAACGCTCTTCCAAAACCGTCCTTCTCAGCTTCCTGGTTCTGGTTAACTCGCCCTCATCAGGGTCGAATTCTTTGTGCAGATTAACATATTTCCTCACCCTGGAACCAGGGGGTAAGGTGCTGTTTATTCTGTCGATATCCTGCTTCACCAGCTCATAAACCTCCGGCTTCTGGGAAAGCTCGGCGAAGGTAGTATGACCCACTCGCCTTTGTCCAGCCCACCTGCTGACATTATTATAATTAATTATTATGATTGCCGAGGCATAGTTTCTCTCCGGGCCGGCTAATACCCATACATCCTTAATATAAGGACTGGACTTCAACCTGCTCTCAATAAATTGGGGGGCCAGTTTATCGCCACTTTTCAGTTCAACAAGGTCATTTACCCTGTCTACAAATACAACATGCCCATCTTCCCTGATGAAACCGCTGTCTCCACTATAAAACCACCCGTCTTTAAGCACCTCGGCAGTCTTCTCCGGATCCTTATAGTAACCAACAAAAATACCAGGCTGCCGATAAATTAGTTCACCTTTATCGGTTATTCTTACCTCTGTTCCCTTGTGACAAGGGCCTATAGTCTCTAAGCAGATGTCATCATTCCTGGCGCCAGTTAGAGCTCCACCCTCTGTTGACCCATACAGGCTTTTGAGAGGAAGATTCAGGGCATGGTAGAACCTGAAGGCATCTGGGCTGAGTATGGCCCCGGTGGTATAGCAAATTCTGGCATTTGGCAGACCAAGGCTGCCTCTGATAGGCCTAAAAAGGACGATATCAGCAAAAGAATAGAGTATTTTCCAGAACAGGCCTGGTCTTTTCTTTTGAAACTTTAGATCGGCCATCTTGTAGCCAATTGGCATTAGTAGACGGAAGACAAACCTCTTGATGGCATCAGCGTCACGAATCCGTGCCTGAACCATAGCTGCCTGACTCTCCCACAGTCGAGCCCCGTAAAATACTATACTTGGTCCTGTTTCCCTGGTATCCCGCTGTTGGGTTTCCGGTGCTTCAGCAAAGTTCAGGATGCTACCCGACAGCAGGTGGCAACCAATCCCAAACCATTGCTCAGTCATCCAGGCTGGTGGCAGGTAAGGGATAACATTGTCATTCTTATACCATGGGTCGAGATGCAAGTAATAGTCGGCACCCGTCCTCATCGTCCTATAGGTGTGGACGGCCCCCTTGGGTTCAGCCCTGGTAGTTCCCGAGGTGTATACGAGGGCACAGACATCATCAGCTTTGCCGGCTTCCACATTCTGCTCAAAGAGGCCGGGGTGTTCCTCTTCATGTTTTTCCCCTATTTGTAGTACCTGCCTATATCCAATCAAAATAGGGTCATCATAATGGGCAAGTCCCTTATGGCTCCAGTAAATGATCTTTTTGAGCAAGGGAAGTTTGTCCTTGATTTGGAGAAGCTTATCAACCTGCTCCTGATCTTCAACTATAGCAAACCTTGCCTCGCAATTTTCGGCAATGTATTTTATCTCCGACGGAACTAAATCTGAATAAACTCCCACTGAAGCTCCATGGTTAGCCTGGGCAGCCAGCTCAGCATAATACCATTGTGGGGCATTATCACCGATGATAAGCAGCTTATCTCCGGGCTCAAAACCGAGGGATAGTAAACCAAGTGATAGGTATTTGACATTGAGATAGTAGTCCTTCCAGGTGTAAGGCTGCCAGATACCATAGTGCTTATAGCGCATGGCTCTATGGTTATCGCCATACTTTTCATAGTTATATTTTAGTATCTTGGGCCAGGTATCGCCCTTCTCTCTATAGACCTGTTCCATCTCAGTAGTTATTGCCTCTACCACATTCTTTCCTTTAAGCAAGCCATCTCTTCCTTCGCCGGTAGTGCTTAACTTCACGATAGCTCTTTTTGGAACCAACAGCCGATAGCCCCAGATAGAATTCCCGAACATCCTTATTATCCCTTAACTTCTCAGCCGGGCCCTCCAGAACTACCCTGCCATTCTCCATAACATAACCATAATCAGCGATACCAAGGGCAGCTCTGGCATTTTGCTCCACAAGGAGTATTGCCATCTTTTGCTCGGCATTGATTCTCTGGATAATTTCATAGATGTCTTTCACCAGCAAAGGGGCAAGACCGAGTGAAGGCTCATCTAAAAGCATAAGCATAGGACGTGCCATGAGCGCCCGTCCTATCACCAACATCTGCTGTTCACCGCCGGATAGATAGCCGCTTACCTGGTGACGGAGGTTTTTAATCTTGGGAAAATAGTCAAAGACTATTTCCAGGTCCCTCTTGACTCCAGCCCGGTCTTTGCGGCAGTAAGCACCAACGACCAAATTTTCCTCAACACTGAGGTGCTCAAGAACCCTTCGGCCCTCCATAGCCTGGCTTATGCCCATAGCAGCAATATCCTCGGGACCATATCTGTCTATCCTCTTACCATCAAAATCAATGCTGCCGTCGGTTACCTCTCCCTCTTCCGTCTTTAGCATCCCCGATATTGCCTTTAATGTAGTAGTCTTGCCCGCGCCATTAGCACCGAGCAGGGCAACAATCTTGCCATCATCTACCTCCAGAGACACACCCCGCAGCACCTGAATGACATGCATATAGACAACTTCAATATTGTTTACCTTCAGCATTCCTTCTCCATTACCGGGGCTTGGCACTCGCCCCCTCCACGAGCACAGCTCATGGAGCCTCCCGCAAGCGCAAGCTGGTACCCGGCTCGCTGTGCGAGCTGAGGGCTTAGTTCATACTGGGGTTTTTCATTTACGTCCTACGTCCCAGCAAAGCGGACACCCCATATCCTATTCTTCCTTCCCCAGATAGGCGCTTATAACCTCTGGATTAGCACTGATTTCGGCAGGGGTACCCTCGGCAATCTTACGCCCGAAATCGAGAACGATAATCCTGTCTGCAATGTCCATAACGACTCCCATATCGTGTTCCACAAGGATGATACACTTAATCCCATCTCTCAGAACCGGTGTATTGGGATAAGTGGCTCCCTGGCCTTCGAATACATCAATGATGAATCGTGCGATATCTTCCTTTTCCTCCAGGTTCATTCCTGCCATCGGCTCGTCAAGAAGAAGTACCTTCGGCTCTAAGGCTAATGCTCTTGCCAGCTCGACCCTTTTTCGCATTCCGTACGGCAGAAGGCCGACTATCTTTTTTCTGATTGGTGCTATTTCGAGGAAGTCGATGATCTCTTCCACGGTTTGGCGGTTTGCTATTTCCTCCTTAAGCGCCCAGCCAAAGTATAGGGCACCGGTAATGAAGCTTTGCTTCATAAGCACATGTCGGGCAGCCATGATGTTGTCCTGGGTACTCAGCCCGGTGTACAACTCGATATTCTGAAAGGTTCTCGCAATGCCGAGTTCGGCAAGTTTATCCGGTCGCATCCGGGTAATTTTTTGTCCATCATAGTATATTTCACCCCTTTGTGGCTTATAGAATCCATTTATGCAGTTGAGGAGGGCAGTCTTGCCGGCGCCATTGGGCCCTATGATAGCCAGTATTTCGTTATCCCTGATGTCCATGCTCACGTCAGTAAGGGCATTGACACCGCCAAAGCTGAGCAAGAGGTTGTCAATCCGTAACTTAACTTTCCTATCAGTTTCCACTTGTCACAGCCTCCATAATCTCATATCCCCTGGGCATCTTCATCCTTTCTCTGTTAAACTCACAGCATCTGTTACATGCATTGCATGTTGTATACAACATTTTTAACCTATTATCTTTATTTTTCAATCCTCCCCATCGTCACAGCCGTCTTGCCGTCTCGGAGAGTTGCTGCTTGCATGCACGGCTACGAGCCTTTCCTGGATCGATCCGCAGCTTCAAGAAACCCTTTTTTAATCCGGCTCTTCAAAATCTTGCCTGCCGGACTTCTGGGTAACTCCTTCACCGTTTCATACTGTTTAGGCACCTTAAAAGGGGACAACCGGGTCTTCAGAAAGGCTTTGACGTCCTCCGGGGTAAAGGTGTACCCTTGCTTTGGGACGATAAAGGCGACGACACGTTCACCCCACTCTTTATCTGGAAGCCCAATGACTGCGCATTCTTCAACTTGAGGCATTGTGTAAAGCGCCTCTTCCACTTCGCGGGGATAAACATTCTCGCCACCAGTGATAATCAGGTCCTTGAGACGGTCAACGATGTAAAGGTAGCCTTCATCATCGAAATAGCCGAGGTCGCCGGACCTGAACCAGCCATCTTCATGTCTTTTCAGTCTAAGGTCCAAACGCCAAAAAGTGTCAGCGGTCGCCTCCGGATTATCGAGATATCCTTTCATAATATTGTGGCCCCGAATGCAGATCTCGCCTTGTTGACCTTGTTCCGGTATGTTTCCAGACATATCCCTGATCTGGACTTCCACGCCAGGTACCGTCGTTCCAATAGATCCGACGACATGCCGGTAATAGTGATTATAGGTCACAGCAGAAGCGGACTCAGTCAGCCCGTAGCCTTCACAGATGTTGAGGCCTGTACGCTCCTTCCATTTACGCACAATCTCTGTCGGCAGGCTCGCTGCTGCCGAGAAACAATAACGGACGTTCCGCATTATTTCTTCGAGTCGTTCCAGCGTAAGGAAGCGTGCATAGATAGTAGGTACGGCAAAGAATTTCGTTACTAAGCCGGCATCTATTACTTCAAGAACTCGCCCCATGTCAAAAGCTGGCAGTAGTTCAAGGCATCCGGCGCTCAAGATCGTGGCATTCATGATATGCATTTGGCCAAAAACATGGTTGAAGGGAAGAAAACAGAGGGCCCTGTCTTTTTCGGTAGACCGTTCGCTGAAGGCCACGTTGTGGGCTGATGTGTTGATATTCTCATGTGTAAGCATGACGCCTTTCGGTACACCTGTGGTTCCTCCTGTGTAAAGGATGGCTGCCGTGTCGGTACGGTTACGGTCTATTGCCTTGAAGGAGGACATCCCCTGATCAAGGATTTGCTGTAAGGTCAAATCGCCGTTCGAGCATATCACCTTTTCTATGCCTCCCGTCCCACTGAGGTCAAGAAGACTGCTTAGCCTTGATTCTGAGGTAAAAAGGAATTTCAGTTTTGCATGACTGGCCAGCAGGCGAAACTCATCCTGGGAGAGAAGACTGGAAAGGGTTACCGCAACGGCGCCGGCTTTTAGCACGCCGAAGTAGAAAACGAGCCAGTCCGGCGAGTTGGGAGCACACAGACCCAGGTGATCTCCAGATTTTATCCCCAGTCGAAGAAGCACCGTGGCAACACGGTTGGCCTGCTCATTGAGCCGGGCATAACTGATCTCTAACCCGTCTTCTGAGACAGCAGGACGGTCCGGAAAGAAAAATGCCGATTTTTCCAAGTTGGTAGACACATTCATACATCATCTCTCGAATACATAAATTTGAAGTTCCCGGCTCTTGATCCGGGTTGCAGGGCTGCTCTTACGGGGCAGACCCCGGTCATACCATTTTGTCCATTACTCTTTATGAGTAATTCTGATCTGTCTTCTGTATTAATTACATCTTAATATCTTTTTATGCAACCTGTAATCTGTGCTATTCAAACATAAATTATACTGTTTCTCATATCCCCTATAATGAAGTTATTCATTATTGCCGACAAATTTCTTTTTTATCTCACGCTTTAACACCTTGCCTGCCGTACTTTTCGGGAGATCGCCTGTAATTATGTACTCCTTGGGAACCTTAAAAGACGACAGCCGGGTCTTAAGGAAAGACTTCAAATCGCTATTTGAAATAGTTTTTCCCGACTTTGGAACTATAAAGGCAACGACCCGTTCGCCCCACTCTTTGTCGGGAAGCCCGATGACTGCACATTCTTCAACTTCAGGCACCGAGTAAAGCGCCTCTTCTACCTCGCGGGGATACACATTCTCGCCTCCGGTAATAATCAGGTCCTTGAGCCGGTCAACAATGAAAAGGTATCCGTTGGAGTCAAAAAGGCCAATGTCACCGGAACGGACCCAGCCGCCTTCCCAGAATGCGGCGCTGGTACCTTCGGGATTATCCAGGTATGCTTTCATGACGTTGGGACCCCGGATGCAAATTTCACCCTCCTGTCCTTGTTCAAGCAGATTCCCTGATGTATCACGGATCTGGACTTCCACTCCATGGACCAACTGTCCCACAGACCCAACAACATGCTTTTCAGGGTGATAATGGTTAAAGGTGATGGGCATGGCTTCTGTCATACCGTACGATTCTGCGATAGTGATCCCGGTACGTTCTTTCCACTGTTTACATATTTCCATTGCCATAGAGGCTGCCGCTGAAAAACAATAGCGAAGCGGGCCGAGCGTTTTCTTCAAATCTGGAAGCCCCAGGAAGCGGATATAAACTGTGGGTACAGCAAAAAACTTCGTTATTTCGCCGGTTTTCAATACCTCCAATATCCTCTCCATGTCAAATGTCGGCAAAAGTTCAAGACATCCGGAACTCAGTATCGTTGAGTTCATAATGTGTATTTGTCCGAAAACGTGGTTGAAAGGCAGAAAACAGAGGGCTCTGTCTTTTTCGGTAGACCGTTCGTAGTAGGCTATGCTGTAACTGGAAAAGTTGATGCCTTCATGGGTCAGCATAACCCCTTTGGGTATGCCTGTTGTGCCGCCGGTATACAGGATAGCGGCAGTATCAAGGCGGTTCCTGTCAAGCGCTTCAAACAATCCTGATCCCGTTGCCATGAGGCGCTGAATGCTTAGATCGCCCCTATCGCAGATCACCTTTTCGAGGCCCCCGGAACCCTTCAACTGCTCTAACTCTTGAAGCTTGGTTTCATCGGTGAAGATAATGCGCTGCTTTGCGTGGCTCACGAGCTTCACAAGTTCATCTCCGGTAAGCAAACTGGAAAGTGTTACGACTACTGCACCTATCTTTAGAACACCGAAATAGAAGGCAATCCAGTCAACTGAATTTGGAGTGCACAGGCCAACAAGTTCTCCCGGCTTAATTCCCATTTTAATGAGACCTGTTGCTATCCGGTTTGCCCGGTTGTTCAATTGAGCATATGTTATTTCTAAACCGGCTTGGCGGATAGCCGGACGATGAGGAAAGTAAAACGCCGACCTTTCCAGATTAACAGCCAGATTCATACACAGCCTCCAAAAATGAGTTCACCTCCAGCACTTCCACGCATTGCCGTTCATATACGAAAATTAAGCAAACAATCATATGGTATAATGGTATAATGGTATAATGGTATAATATTTTATTTGATATAATAATTTAATTATTATGTCAAGATATTATTTTAATATATTTTAAATATAACTTGCAAATTTTGCGTCATTTGCTATAATATTAAAAAAATAAGGTTTTATTGATGACGACGTTTAAACCGATCAAGCAGTCACGAGTGTCCGAGGAAGTGATAGAGCAATTGAAGCATTCAATCCTTGTTGGTTACTTCCAATCCGGAGACAAGCTGCCGTCAGAGCGTGAACTGGCGGAACAGTTCAAGGTGAGCCGTGTTGCCGTTCGGGAGGCTTTGCGGGCACTTGAGAATACGGGATTTTTAACGACCCGTCAGGGGGTTACAGGAGGTGCATTTGTCACGGACTTAACCTTTGAGTACCTCAGCAACGCTTTCATCGACCTGTTTCGGGCTGAAAAGATATCTATCCCGGAACTGGTCCAGGTAAGGCTTCTCGTTGAGCCTGAAATAGCCCGGCATGCGGCCTTAAGCGTAGATCAAAATCATGCGTTGCGCCTTAAAGAGGCCCTCAAAGCTGAGGAATTGCCGGTTCGCGACTTAGCCGAAGATCTGGACAAAAAGACCGCAGTCCACTATATCCTGTCCGAGATGTGTGGGAACAGGTTTTTTGAAGCTTTGGAGCGGTCTTTGATGGCGCTAACCAGACAGGTGGTTCAGGTAGCGAAACCTGATGCGCCGTTCATGCACCCTGCGGGAATGCATCGCCCTATTGTGGAGGCTGTTTTATCCGGGAACGCCGATGCAGCTGCCATAGAGATGAAAAAACACACAACCGAATTCGGTGAAAATCTTATCAAGATGGAGAAGGCTTATCGGGAAAAGACAACATCGCAACAATTCTGATTTTTCTCAGCCTAACAAAAATCAACCCCTTAATCCTAAATTTATTCAAAAACTCGGACTGAAACCTTGGGGATTTGGAGCAGGGTGTGCATAAGGCCCTTGTGTGAGCAGGAAGAAACCCATCACACCGCCCTTAACATAACTCACTTGAAGGGCTATGTGGTCACCCATTAGAGAGCACCCTGTCAAGAGAAAATATTCCCCCAATGCAAAAAAATCTTCTGCAGGGTAACGTAGATTCCACTTCAAAGTACACCACGTAGAGCTTGACAGAATACCTCATGGGGTGTCTGGTAGTTGAGGCACTTCCTGGGTCTATTATTGAGCTTTTTGACGACTATCGCAACTTCTTTTTCAGAGACGTTCCGAAAATCAGTCCCCTTCGGAAAGTATTGCCTCAAAAGACCGTTGGTATTTTCATTGGTTCCCCGCTGCCAGGCGGGAGAGGGGGCGATGTGAGCCCGGGTAATTGCTTATTGCTGAAGCTTGAAATGCTTTTCCTTAAAAAGTACTACACAGGCATCCACAACGTCCGGATCATAAAGGATGCCCCTGTTCTTGTTGATCTCATTCAATGCATTGTTTATACCCAGGGCAGGCCTGTAAGGCCTGTGGGATGCCATCGATTCCACCACATCTGCCACAGCCAGAATCCGCGCCTCGTGGATAATCTCTTCTCCTGAAATGCCTGCAGGATAACCGGACCCGTTTAGCCTCTCATGGTGCTGCAGGACAGCGGTATTCACAGGCCAGGGAAACTCTATCCCCTTTAAAATGTTGTAGCCTACCTCAGCATGGGCTTTTATCATATTATATTCCAGATCATTGAGCTTGCCCGGCTTGCTCAGGATCTCTGCAGGGACGACGATCTTGCCTATATCATGGAGAAACCCCATTACCTCCATGCCTTCGAGTCTCTCCGTGGAAAAACCCATTTCCTTTGCCAAAGCACATGCAAGTTGTGCAACACGCCGCTGATGGCCCGCGGTATAAGGGTCCCGCATCTCAAGGGTTGTTGCCAGCGCGACTGTGCCATCAAGGGTCCTTCTGAGGT
This sequence comes from uncultured delta proteobacterium, assembly GCA_903822335.1. Taxonomy (GTDB): domain Bacteria; phylum Desulfobacterota; class Syntrophorhabdia; order Syntrophorhabdales; family Syntrophorhabdaceae; genus CAIJOT01. The sequence continues at coordinate 15,376 of CAIJOT010000141.1, read as the reverse complement.
TACTGAGGCTTTCTGCCAGTACCTCATCCGCCTTCTTCCTTTCCGTAATATCCTCTACCGTACCTTCGTAGTAGAAAGCCCCGCCCTGATCATCGCACACGATACGGGCATCAATGGAGATCCATATTGTACCCTCGTCCTTCCGGTACATCCGTGTCTCAAATTTATGGATCACGCCCTGCCGGTTGAGGATATTCATGAATTTATTCCGGTCTTCAGGATGGACATAGAGCCTGGCGGCAATATTGCTCGTCGTTGCATTCATTTCCTCGAGGGATGAAAAATCCAGCATCCTCAAAAATGCCGGATTTACATTTATGAATCTGCCCTCAGGGGTGCTCTGGAAGATCCCTTCAATGGCGTTCTCAAAAATGCCTCTGTATTTTGCCTCTGACTCGGTGAGTGCCTCCTGGGCCTTCTTACGCTGAGCAATCTCTTCTTCAAGGAAACGGGTCTTTTTTTTACCCGTTCCTCAAGGTGAGTGTTTAATGTCTTTAATTCAAGTTTGGTTTGTATAAGGCGCCGGTTCTGGAAGAGGAGATTTTCATAAGTGGAGAGGAGGGTATTCACAATCTTCTGGGGTTCCACTGCCACCCTGCGGTTTTCACCCCCTGTTTTTATTTCCACAACAGCCTTCTCACCCTTGCCGTTTCCATGAGTATTTCCGGTATCATCAGCAAGTATCGATCCTATCATGGAGAGCAGGATCTTTTCATCGTAAGGTTTTGTCAGATAATGGTCGGCTCCGGACTCAAGGCCCTCAATAATATCCTTTGTGTCAGACATGGAGGTGAGCAGTATTACGGGAATATCCTGTAGATCTTTATCATGCTTTATCGCGTGACAGAACTGGTAGCCGTTCATCTTCGGCATCCAGACATCGCTGATTATGAGACGGGGCCTTATTTCCATAAGCTTATGGAGTCCCTCAAGACCATTTTCCGCAGTATAGACCGGGTAACCGCCCCGCGTCAGTATCTCCCTGAGAATTTGGGCCTGGGCTTTACTGTCTTCCGCGATAAGAATCCCTTCTCTGCCGCTAGAACTCGATTTGTCGGTATTCACTTTCCTCCATATGAATCGCACATAGGGGCTGCTCACATTTATTAAGCATTAAAAAGTATCCTTTAAACGCGTTAATGCCATCCAATAAAAATTACGTAAATAAGCATAACCCCTATCATGTATATTGTCGGATGAAAGGGATAATTTCTTTAGTGAAATATTATTCTTGCTTATTTAAGGCGTATCCCTGCCTGTCACGTGACAGTATGGCGTACTCAAAACCATCAGGGAGGGCAATAAGGGTGGCCATATTGATATTGGGAGAAATGGCGGTCAGGAGGATTGAGGGGTCAGGCCTTGGATGATCAGTTTTTTCTCACCATACTCAGAATGAAAGCGGATTAGCTCATAGCTCAAAATACCGGTAGGCATCAGTCGTGAGCAGGAAGGGTGAAGGCGTGATAAAGACCGTACTCGTGATTGGTAATGGGTAACAGGTGAAGCATCGTAAAAAAGTAAGAACCTAATGATTTTATTCTTGCATTTAGTGTCACTATATGCAATTATCCTTGCATGAAGTATCGGACATTCTGGACCTCTATTATTGAAAAAGGCTGGCAGAAACGGTCAATCATCTGGTTGTCCGGGGTACGCCGTGTGGGAAAAACCTTCCTGTGTAAGAGTTTACAAAATATAGAATATTTTGACTGCGAGCTGCCACGGGTACGGAGGGTGATGGAAGATAATGAAGAATTCTTAAAAACCATAAGAAAGAAAACAGTAGTATTTGACGAGATACACCGTCTCGGAAATCCTTCAGAACTCCTCAAAATCGCTGCTGATTATTATCCGGACACAAAAATTATCGCTACGGGATCATCAACATTGGGAGCATCTTCTAAATTCCGCGACACGCTATCCGGACGCAAACTCGATATATGGTTAACCCCCATGATTGCAGAGGATCTTGATGATTTTGGCGTTGATAACTTTGAAAAACGGCTTCTTTATGGAGGATTACCCCCATTCATTATGTCTGATACCTTGCCTGAACAGGAGTTTCAGGAGTGGATTGACAGTTACTGGGCAAAGGATGTTCAGGAGCTATTCCGCCTTGAGCGTCGCCATTCTTTTCAGAGGTTTCTCGAACTCCTTTTGGCGCAGAGCGGTGGTATCTTTGAAGCTACACGTTTTTCAACACCCTGTGAGGTAAGCCGCACTACGATTAGCAATTACCTCGCTGTGCTTGAGGCAACATTCGTAGTCCACATAATCAGGCCTTTCAGTACTAGAAAGACTACAGAGATTGTCTCTGCCCCGAAAGTGTATGGTTTTGATACAGGTTTTGTATGCTATTTCCGTGGATGGCATCAGCTCAGAAGCGATGACATGGGCCTTTTGTGGGAACATTTTGTACTCAATGAGCTTCATGGCAATCTTCAGACTCGGGATATCCGGTACTGGCGTGACAAGCGCGGTCATGAGGTTGATTTTATTCTTGTGAAAAGAGGTATTCCTCCTATAGCAATAGAATGCAAATGGTCTGCCTCAGATTTTTCCCCTGAAAACATGAAGTCTTTCAGACATAAATACCCGGGAGGCACTTTTTTTGTTGTTTCGCATAATACAGACAGGGCTTACATAAAATCCTATGATGGTATAGAGGTGAATTTTGTGAGCTTGTCAGGGTTAATAAAGCTGCTAAAAGAGGATTGAGGGTCAGGTCGGATTGCGGATTACTGATTCAACACCGAACCCCGAACGAATAACTCCAAACTTATATTAACGATTCCATCGTGAGGCAGGGGTGACCTTTTTCTGTTATATATGCAAGCACCTCTTCTTCTGTCTTTGCTACAGCTTCATCGGCAATCATTTCAGGGAAATTAGGGATACCAAGCTCCTCACTCCGCTTTTTCAGACGGTCGTAAATCTCTTCTTTGAGTCTCTTTGGGATCCATGCAATCCTTAAAAGTCCGCCATCTCCCTTTAAAAACTTTCTCTGTGTAATGTTGTATTTACTATGTCCAAGAAAACCTGGTGTTTGTGCGCCGCCACCCACAGAGCCTGCAAGGGTTGTAAATTTCATACCACACGGAGTCATATCCGTATAATCCCTATCAACTGTCATAATACCGTTGCACATGGGCAATATTGCAGCTATGCATTCGCAGCACCCGCATGTAGTCATGGGGTCTACCATGAGGCTATAAAGGCTTACACTCTGGACTTTCTGTCTTGATGCCTTGTTTACATAATCGTTGCACCCTTTAAACTGTCCATACCGGTCATCAAGGCATGCACCTTTCTGCACGGGTTGATTTGGTCCTTCAGGGCTTATTTCATAGGCGGCACGGCAATCAAGCCAGTTATAGGCACCGCAAAGACCGGTCCGCTCAGGGCTCACAATGCATACGTGGTTCGGCGCAAAGGACTGACAGAGAATGCACGAATAAAACGTATCAATAATCTCGTCAGTCATGCCTTCAATTCTTGTATCTCTGTGCTCGTAAGAAGCCTTCGCTTTTTCAAGCACCTCTCTTACCCTATCCTCTTCTGTATATATCTTTATCTGCACCTTATCAAAGATTGCACCAAAATCCTGATGGTACTTGGCATGGATAATCCTTCCTATATGTTCAAGTTTAAAACCTTTTTCTACCGCCTGCTTTGATATGCGTATCCAGGCAATATCCCTTTGCCCGATGTGCATAACACCCTGTGCCTGATTTATTAAATGGTGGTTCTGCCTCTCGAGGATTGGCTCAAAATCCTCCTGAAAATTCCTTCCTGCAACCTCCGCTACCATGGCAAAATATAATCTCGTTCCTGCAGGCACATCCATTACATCTGGACCTATAACCTCAACCTTGCCATCCTCAACTTCTTCCATCCTTCTGGTAGTCGTCCATTCTACTGCAATCGTCCTTCCACCGCCCATTTCGAGATAGATATCCTCACCACGCACACGCTCACCTTCAAATGCAGGTCCATACGATACAGGCACAGGAACCTTTGCAACCTGAACCTTCAATCCTCTTACCTCTACTGCCTTCGAAACTATCTGGTCATGCGGTATATTTGATACCACATGTTCATAGGTGCAGATACCTGTGGGTAGAACTTGCGGTATTGGCGTATCAGCGATTGTCGGAAATCCCCAGTTTATAGCACCTGCGGCATTGGCGTACCACTCATCAGTAACATCTCCAAGGGCAAGGACAAAAGCATATGTCCTGTCTTTATTGTAAATGAGGTTCCTTCTGAAATCGCCCGGCTTGATACCACCAAATGCCATGGCGACCCGGCATGCAAAGCCTATTGCAAAGACTGCCTGATATATATCGGGACCGAAAGAAACAAGCCTTGTAGGCCATCCAATCTGCACGCCAGCCTCAACAAGCTGCTCTGAAAACCTTTTCCCCTCGTGTTCGGCGCACATAAACACATAGAGGTTCTTTTCCTGTAGTTCGAGGGCAATCCTGGCAGCGGTTTGCGCATCAGGAGCTGCACCCGCAATTGCTGCAAAACCAGGAGCAGTTCCATCTACAAATTCTACCCCTCTCTTTCTGAATATTATATCATTTGCTGCACCGAGCCATATTGTCTTATCCGTTGGGTCTTCACTGTTGATCGCATAGACATCATGTTCTTCGAGATACCTGATTGACTCAATAATCTCTTCTGCAAAGAACGTGGCCATCCCTGCATCAAGGGCAGGTGCGAGGTAAGGAAGGTGTGTTTTCTCTCTTACAGGAGGAGGAATAAGTTTTTTGCAAATATCAAGGATGCGTTTCATATCTTCTATTTTTGAAACACCTATGCCTGTTATTGCGTATATAATGGGGAGATAATAGGCGGTATTCGGAAACCCTACCTCCTGTTTGGGCCCAAATTTGTCCAGTGCCTCTTCATATTTCTCTTCTGCCCGATGGAGTATCTTGTGTGCACCCCTTATCGCTGCAGATGCGATAATCTTCGACATTCAAACCTCCCCTATAGTGCATTTGCAATTTTCAATTGTCCCGCCTTCAGCGGGATTGAACCGTACCGATTTCCAATACATGATGTCTATAGCTTCTAAAAGTTTTTGTTTTTTACCAATTACCATTCACCAATCACCATTTACTGCTTTACTCCAGTGCTCTTCTCATTGCCATATCAAACAACACCCTTTCCCTTGCCTTCTCGAGTCCCAATGCCTTTCTTTTTTTATCTATATGGGCAATCATAAGCTGTGCCGCCTTTTCATGGTCAGGCTCGTATGCCCACATCCCTTTATACATCTCTTCGTATTCTTCGAAAAGGTGTTTTGTCACATTCTCACTACCGAGGGTGGGCCATGTGGTACCAAATACGGTGAAAACACCGGATGCTACAAAATACTGGCCTATTGCGAGCGCCTTTTCACTCATCCATTCCGGTGCTGCTCCTGCAGCAGGCAGATCGCTTATATCATCACCTAGACCACCTTCCTTCACCATTGCCGTTGCTGCAATAAGGATTCTCGAATTATCAACACAGGAGCCAAGATGAAGAACAGGCGGGATACCCACGGCTTCACAGACTTCAGCAAGTCCTGAACCAGCAAATTGCTGCGCCGCTTCAGGTGTTAAGAGTCCTGCCTTCCCGCACGCCATTGCAGCACATCCTGTTGTGAGAACTATTACGTCATTTTTAATAAGTTCCTTTATCATCGTGATATGGCCTTCATCATGGGGAGTCCTCACGTTATTGCACCCCACAACACCAGCCACACCCCGTATCCTGCCATTTATAATATTGTCATTTAATGGCCTGTAACTTGCCCTGAAAAGCCCGCCGAGGAGGTAATTTATCGTTTCATGGCTGAAACCGGCAACAATATCCTGGGAATGGTCAGGGATATAGACTGCATGCCTTCTGTTCGGATAGTTCTCGATTGCCATTTTCAATATCTTTTTTGCTGTATCAAGCCCATCTTCAGGATGGAACTCTATATGGAGAGCACCTTCTATTTTTGCCCTGTCAGAGGTGGTGATAAGTTTTGTATGAAAACATTCTGCCACACTTTGAAGCCCTTGCATCTCGCACTGGACATCTACCGTCATAACTTCCACTGCCCCTGTGACAAGGGCAAGCTCCTGCTGGAGAAAGTTACCAGCGCAGGGTATGCCATGCCTCATGAGCACTTCATTGGCAGAACAACACATACCCGCCAGATTTATACCTTTTGCACCTGCCTTCTCCGTGAGTGCCTTTATCTCAGGGTCACGGCTTGCAACAACAAGGAGTTCGGGAAGTAAAGGCTCGTGGCCATGGACAATTACATTCACCTGCTCCTCTTTTAACACGCCGAGATTGATACGTCCAAGGACAGGCACAGGGGTACCAAACATAATATCCTGTAAATCTGTGGAAATCATCGAGCCGCCCCATCCGTCTGCGAGGGCTGTTCGTGTTGCCTGCTGAATAATATGCCTGTAATCCTGATCAACGCCCATGTGCGTCCGGTGCATAATCTCAACTACCTCCCTGTCTATACCCCTCGGCACAACCCCGTATTTTCTCCATATCTCCTGTCTTTTCAATGGTGCCTTACTGATATAGATAAGCTCTCCGTGCTGTTTCCCAAATTCTTTGAGCGCTTTTTCTCCAAGCTCTATTGCTATATCCTTTATATCCCTGCCTTCTATTGCTATGCCAAAATCCAGCGCAACGGCAAGGAGTTTTATCTCATCCTTGATAACAAATTCCTGAGCTTTCCCGCGGGCTGTTTTGATGAATGTTTCTACTACTTCTCGTGCATGGTCAGAATGGGATGCTGCGCCTGCTGCTATTTTCCTGGCAAAATTCCTCGCCACAACAGTATCAATGGTGGCTCCACAGACACCCTTTCTCTCTTTTGCTACATCCTTCTTTGACCGGGGGAGTCTGCATGGTCCCATTGCGCAAATTTTACAGCAGCTTTCTTCAATACCAATCGGACATGGCTTTATCTCGTCAGCCCGTGTAAATGCGGTACTGATATTTTCCTTCCTGGCTTTTTCAAGAAGCTCAACAGTTGCTCCATCAATACTTCTTACCTTGTCTTCAGACATCGTTCCCCCTTAACCCATCAACTCTTTGATTATCTCTTTTACCAGTGATACACTCTCAGGGTGCCTCATGATTACAACATCTGCGCCTCCAATAAGAAGGCTCATGGCGGCAATCGCTTCCATCAGGATAGACCTCTTCCTCTCGTCTCCGAGTTTAGGGTCATCCTCCTTTTTTAATCTTGTTTCCTTTGTCTTCCAGACCTCATGGGCAAGATTGCATATAATAGGATACTGTAATTTGGCATCCTCCTGGGTAAGTGCCGCCATCCTGTCCCTTTCCATCACTGAATATGAATATTCAAGTCCATAACCAAGACCGCCTGTTGTGGGGTCAACGGCTATTTTTTCGTCCGAAACACCAAGATTTCCAAGAAGAATGTTCAACTGTTTGGCAAGGTTCACATCAATCGGTGTTGATGAAAGTACCACCTGGCCATAGCCTATTGCCATGGCACCTACCTGTTTGTAGTTTTTTTCAGACACCGGACCAATAGCAACGTTTTTGCCTTCACACACCTCTGCTACTCGCCGGAGTAAGGCAGCATCTTTTTCATCATTTGCAGTGCCCCACACGATAAGTGGTACATCAATGGCGTCTGCAACATTTTTAACAACCGCCACAACATCTTCCACATCTTTATTCAAACCATTCGGGTCTGCGCTCTTGAGTTGTAATGCAATAATCTCAGCACCATACACATCTATGCATTTTTTTGCCCATGCAACAGGGTCATGAATCACATCCTTAAAAGGCTGAAGGGCCCATTCCTGCCAGTCTTGAGGCGTATGGTCCCATACCTCAAATGCCACCTTTGGAGGATTCGGCATTTCACCTTCAAACAGATAGAAAGGATAACAACCCTCCCCGCCAATTTTTAATGCTTTCGGTCCAGCCCCAATGCTTACCTCTTTAATCTTGCCTGTATAATTTATTTTTGGAATCTCAAAAACCATCCTACCTCCCTGATGCAATTTTCGATTGCCAATTGCCGAATGCCGATTTAAAAATCGTAAATCGCAAATCGTAAATCGCAAATATTTTCATGCTTCCTGTTTTCTCTTCTCGCTTCCGTACCATTCTTTGCTATACCAGTAGCGGAGTGCCGTTCTGAGATACCCGAGCATATCACCGCGCGATCCAAGCTTCGCCTGCCAGTCATCTTTCTCCACAGGCTTGCCTTCGTCATAGGTAGGCCCAAGTACTTTTACTTTTGTGCCCTCAAAGTTTTCCTTTTCCTCGTATGTATACTCGCTCACGTAACCCTCCAGGAAGAATGTAAAGCGTCAGCGTTGACTTCGCTGTACAGTGGTTAAAGGTAATTTGATATATTATATAGGGAACATTGTCAAGAAGAAAATCTTCACAAGAATAAGCCTCCCGAAGGGTTGCTAAAAAACCCATTGACCCTTGAGAATCGTGGTGTTAGACTGGTATTGTGCTCAACACAAACTTTCATCAGCGAGGTGAACATAGTATGCCACAAGGTGCATTCTGGTGCAAGTACGAAGAAGAAAAGAGGGCGAAAGAGATGTTGCATCGGCAGGACCTCCCGGTAAGGGCGGTGGTCGATGCAGATTGATCTTGAACCAGTCGGAAGGCGCGTGACGTGCGAGGCCGGAGCGACGTTACTGGAGGCGGCGCAACGGGCTGGCTTGATGCTGACAGCGATATGCGGTGGTGGAGGCTCATGCGGGCGCTGCATTGTGCGCGTGATGACGGGGAACGTCACGGCTCCCAGTCTGAGCGAAGAGTCGGCCCTGGGCGGCGATATCGCCCTCGGCTATCGGCTGGCCTGCCAGACCAGGATCGCGGGCAACGTGCGAATCCATATTCCACCCGATTCCCTGGTCATGGCGCAGCGCATCCAGGCTGAGGGGGAAATGCCTGCCATCGAACTGAATCCAGCCGTGCGTGCCATTGATGCGCGCATCGAGTCTCCCGCGATCTCTGATCTCCGTTCTGACGGGAGGCGGCTGCGAGACGCGTTGGATTGTTCCCTCCCCGGACACGATTCTCCCCGCATGGTCATTGATGTGGAGGTCATGCGCCGCCTGCCGGATGATTTGCGCGCATGGAATTGGCAGGCGTGCGCATTTGTGCGAGACCCCGGGCTCCCGAAGATTGCCATGCACCTCCATCTTAAGCCCCATAGGCCTTACCTCGTGCGCAAGAACCTGTGGCCTGAGGTGGTCGCTATTCGCCCGCTCGGCGCGTTGCCGCTGGGGCTCGCAATGGACATTGGAACGACCAAGCTGGCCGCGTACCTCGTTGATCTGGTGAGGGGCGAAATAATAGCCTGCACGGGCGCGATGAATCCACAAATTGCTTACGGCGAGGACGTGATGGCGCGCATCAGTCATGCGGTCGGTCACCCCGATGGGGCCGAGCAGTTGCGCTTAACCGTCGTCGAAGCGCTCAACGGCCTGGCGAGAGAGTTGTGCGCCCAGACCGGACGTGACGTGGCCGACATTGCAGACGCGGTTGTCGTGGGTAACACGGCGATGCACCACCTGTTTCTCGGTTTGCCCGTCAGGCAACTGGGACTGGCGCCTTATGTCCCGGCGGAAAGTGCCCCCATTGACGTGAAAGGGCGCGAGGTCGGGTTGAAACTTGCGACAGGTGCGTACGTCCACCTGCTGCCCAACATCGCCGGATTCGTGGGCGCGGACCACGTCGCGATGCTGCTCGCCACGGGGCTGGCAGAGCGCGACGGCGTCGCGTTGGGGATAGACATCGGCACGAACACTGAAATCAGCCTGCGTGCGCGAGGTCGGCACCTGGCGTGCTCGACAGCATCAGGCCCGGCCTTCGAGGGAGCACACATCCAGCACGGCATGCGTGCTGCACCGGGGGCCATCGAAAAAGTGACGATCCACGATGGACGCGTGCACATCAAGACTGTAGACAACGCACCGCCTGTCGGGTTGTGCGGCTCCGGTATCCTCGATTTGGTGGCCCAATTGTTTCGAACAGGTGTGCTTAATACCCGCGGAGACATGAAGGCCCACTCGCTCGTCCGCCGAGGTAATGCTGGTGCCGAGTTTATCGTTGTGACGGGGGATGAGAACGATGGACGCGAGATCAGTGTTAGCCGCTCAGACGTGGCAGAGATTCAACTGGTCAAGGCCGCTATTCGCGCCGGGATTCGCATTCTGCTGAATCACGCGGGTGTGAGCGAGGCTGACATTGAGGAAGTAATCATCGCCGGGGCGTTCGGGACGTACTTGGACGTACAGAGCGGGATTGACATTGGCATGTTCCCTCGTGTGAACCGCCATCGCTTCCGGCAGGTGGGCAACGCGGCTGGCGCCGGTGCGCGGATGGCTCTTCTTTCGGTGGCCCAGCGCGAGCGTGCGGCTCGGATCGCGCTGCAAATCGAGTACGTTGAGTTGAGTGCTGAAAAAGGGTTCCAATCTGAATTTACGCACGCTTTGCTTCTCGACGTATAAGGAATGACGAATCGCAGAAGGGGCGGTGGACGCTAAGAGGCTGTGCGAAAGAAGTGCTGGAACTGGATCACCTGACCCGGTTGCACGACGATGAACTCGTCATCCCAGGGTCCATTAAGCATCTTTTTCACGAGGGCTGTCGATCCTTCTATCTCTTCATACCGCAGCCCGAATCGCTCGGCGGTACGCCGTGCATAATCGCGGTAACGTTCCAATTCGTACTGACCCGTATTGATCAGCGCCAGGCGCTTGTAGTTGCTTAGCATGAGGCGGATTATCCGCTCGGCGTATTCTGGGCCGCGGCTCGCCACCATCCGTTCGTACTCGGCAAAGGGACTATCGCCTACCTCAATCCAGCCTTTGGTAAGGTAATATGTCCCTGGTTCGGACCAAGACTGTTGCCGGTACGCCGAGCATGAGCCCAGAAAAATAGCAATGCAGTCATCCACACGCGGCACAACCAGCGTACAACCGGTGGCACGCAGCCCGATGACGCCCTGCGAACAAAGCCCATAACCCAGGACAATCGTATCTGCCTGACCGCTCGACGCATCAATAGCGTTCTGAAGGGCATGGCGGAGTTTGGCAGGATCGGTGTGCAAGCCAAAGTCGAGAATCCGGTGTTCCACATAAGGGGGCAGCAGGGGCAACATCTCTTCGATTACGGTAGCACAGGCAATCACCAGTTTTCGCGGCTCAGTCATGAAGAGTTTATTTTGTGCACAATGTGCTGACAAATCCGCACCCCCTCCATGGCGTCCGTCACCCAGAAATCGGCGCCAGCAAAGCGGCAGATTGCCTCACTTATTATACTCCCACCAATAATGACAGGGATGGCGCCTTGCCCCGGCGTGCTGTGCCCGCGCACCATCTGGATCGTCTCTCTCATGCTTTCGTACGCAACCATCACCAAGCCTGAAAGTCCAATGACGTCGGGCGGATTGTTCTGGACATGTTCGAGGAAGCGCTGTGGCGGCACATCCACACCGAGGTCTTCAACGGTGAACCCATAACAGCGAAGGGCCAACTCGACAATGCCTTTACCGATGTCGTGGATGTCTCCCTGAACCGTGCCTAACAGAACTCTTCCAGAAGCGTTGCCCATCAACCGCTGTTCCATAGAGGGTTGACTCATCGTCATCACTTCACGAAAAATCTCTCCGGCCATAATCAAGCCGGACAGATAGTACTCTCGCTTCTCGTAACGCTCGCCTACCAGCCGCATGGCGTGCTCGCAGTCCTTGATGATGGTCAGCGGATCCTGCCCTTCATCCAGTAGGCGTCGGACCAGCTTCAGGACATAGGTTTCATCCAAATCAACGAGGTGTGCAATCAGTGTTTGACGGATCTCTTCACCTGCCATGTCTCTCCTAAAGATCGGCGTCAGCGCCGATGTAAGCCGTGAGCTTGAAGTGATCCGCGCGACACATTAACCCTCCCCAGCTCACAGGGTGATTGTGGAAATCGTAGAAGATGTGCTCAAGGTAAAATGCGGCCGATCCCGTCGGAACCTTGAGCACCCCAGCCTCTTCTTCCTTGAGGTTGACGGCTTCGATGGTGAGATGGCCTCGCCTGAATCCTTCACTGTTTTGCCCCTGGAGCAGTCCTTCCAATGATGTGATCTGAAGTTGCGCCTCTACCAAGGGAAGCGTGGGATCGTAGACCAGATATTCGCGGTGATACATGGTCGGCAGATCTTCCTGCAATACGAGCCGTCTCATATAGATGGTACGCTCGCCGGGCGAGATCGCCAGCTTAGACGCGATGCACTCATCAGCAAAGACGATGCGTGCCTCCAGGAGCCGAACGTTTGTGTGGCTCCCATGAGTCCAATGGTCTTTTAGTTCCTGGAGCCGAAAAACCGCCTCGCCAATGTCCAAAGGCTTGACAAATGTGCCCTTTCCCTGGGTAGCACTGACCAGTCTCCTTTCAACCAGGATATTGATCGCCCGACGCACCGTCATAGGGCTGACACTGTATCGTGTGCAGAACTGGCCTTCAGCAGGTAACTGATCGCCAGGGTGCAGAATGCCAGTGGCGATCTGCTCGCTTACAATGCGCACGAGCTGCATATAGGCAGGTTCGTAAGAGCCGCGGTCAATGGTTTTCGTTTTGCCGTCTGCGTTCACTGAGGCACCATTTCCTCATTGATAATTTATATATATAAATATATAAACTTTTCCTTGACAATTTATATATATAATATACAAAATATACAATATAAAGGACGAAACGTCAAGGGGGATTGAAAAAGCCGTGACACTATCCAGTTCATATGGGAAACGGCAGCGATCGGGCAAAAATGTTTTATTCTTGCTCCATCAATCTGCGCGGAAATGATTGGGCCATTTCACGAGAAGGATTGACGTGTCCGGGAAGAGCACGTTGAAGGAAGTGACGGATAAGGTACATGTATTAACTCGGGCGGACGAAAGAGCCCGGTATACCAAGTGAAGGAGGTAGAGAAAGATGGCGGAGGACCTGGTTAGCGCATTAGCTGATTTAGAGGAAAAAGAGGCTGGTAAAATTGTGGAAGATAGATTGAACGCTGGCGAAGACCCACTCAAAATTCTCGACGATGCGAGACGTGCGCTTGAAATTGTGGGCGAGCGCTTTGCCAGTGGCGAGTATTTCATACCTGATTTGCTGTACTCGGGCGAGATACTGAAGGGCATCACGGCTATGGTGAAGCCCAGGCTATCCAAGACAACGGCAGTGAGGAGGCTGGGTAAGATCGTTTTTGGCACTGTTGCGGGGGATATACATGACATTGGTAAAGACATTGTAGTCTTTATGCTTGATGTGAATGGTTTTGAGGTTTACGACCTGGGCGTGGACGTCCCTGCCGAGAAGTTTGTGGAGAAGATAAAGGAAACTGGCGCCGGTATTGTCGGCTTAAGCGGATTTTTGACGCTGGCCTTTGAGTCAATGAAACAAACCATACAGGCCATAAAGTATGCCGGTCTGAGAGATAAGGTAAAGATCATGATTGGTGGCGGGCAGATTGACGAACAGGTACGGGGTTTTGCCGGGGCAGACGCTTACGGGAAAGATGCTATCGACGCCGTTAATCTGGCGAAATCCTGGATAGGAGGGTGAAGCAATGGAAAAGAAATGGGAAGAGATGTCAGCAGTAGAAAAGCGAGAAGCCAGATTTGAAACATGGATGTCTGCCGCAGGCGTCCAGTTTCATAATCCGAAAGCCGAAGCCAACTACAAAGCAGCCGTCACGAGATTTAAGGACATCGTGCAGATGGAAAAGGTCCCAGACAGGGTGCCTGTGTTGCCTTTCGGAATATTCATGCAGCCGCACCTGTATGGTGTAACACCATATGAAGCGATGTATGATACCGAGAAAATGCTCTCAGCTCAATTAAGCTTTATTAAGGACTACGGGCCTGACTATTACACTACACCTGTGCTTGTCGGTTACGGGAAAATATTCGATATTCTCGACTATAAGCAGTACAAATTGCCCGGCCACGGGATCTCTGAAAAATCCGTTTACCAATACGTGGAAGATGAATACATGCTGGCGGATGAGTATCCGGCTCTTATCCAGGACCCAACGGATTTCTGGCTAAGAACCTTGATGCCCCGCGCCTATGGAGCGCTCGATCCCTTGAAAATGATTGCTCCCTTTACCGATATGTGGGAAGTGGTCCTGGTCTCGACGCAAATGATACCTTTCGGAATTCCGCCGGTCCAGGCTGCGCTGAAAGCGCTGCTGGACGCAGGAAATGAGGCAATGGCATGGATACAGAAAATCATGGGCTTTGAGATGCAAGCAAGGGGCATGGGTTGCCCGGGTTGCTTTGGAGGTGCAACAAAAGCCCCCTTCGACATTCTTGGAGACACTTTGAGAGGGACGCGGGCCACAATGCTCGACATGTACCGCCGGCCGGACATGGTTTTGAAAGCCGTGGAAAGACTCACGCCCCTTGCGATCAGCCAGGGTGTGAGGGGTGCAACCATGCAAGGTTGTCCAGTCGTGTTTATCCCGCTCCACAAGGGTGCTGACGGGTTCATGTCCGACGCACAGTTCAAAGAGTTCTACTGGCCCACCCTTAAAACAGTCATCCTTGGACTGGCAGCCGAGGGGTGCGTACCCTTCTTGTTCTGTGAGGGATCTTACAACACACGGCTTGAGTATCTCAAGGAACTCCCCGAGGCCTCCTGCATGTGGATATTCGACCGAACGGACATGACCAGGGTGAAGGAAGCCATTGGAAAAAAAATATGCATCGGTGGAAATGTTCCGTCAGGGCTGCTACTTACCGGTACTCCTGAAGAGATCAAGGCATATTGCAGGAACCTTATTGACGTAGCAGGAAAGGGCGGTGGATATCTCATGTGCACGGGAACGGCCATGGATGAGGGGAAGGCCGACAACGTCCACGCTATGATTGATTTCACAAAAGAATACGGGGTATACAAATAGACCCACAAAAGGGCAGGAGTTCCTGATACCGCAGGAGAGGTCATGATACAAAACAGGGTCAGGCCTCTCTTTGCAGCGGGCGGAGAGAGATTTTTGTTGTCTTGCCGGGGTGGATCTCGCGATCTCTGTGATGGACAAGTTGGGCGGTATGGACGGGATTAATTTGATGCCGATGGGTTCCACCCCATGAACTTTTCAAGGAGAAATATATGCAAATCATCGGTGAGAAAATTAATGGGACGCGCACGCAAGTCCGGGAAGCCATTGTCAACAGAGATGCGCATTTTATCAAGGGTCTGGCTGAAGAGCAGGCTCAAGCCGGGGTCGACTTGCTGGACGTTAACGCCGGTACCACCCCTGACAGGGAGCCCGATGATTTAGTCTGGTTAGTGAGGACCGT
>CAIJOT010000140.1 GCA_903822335.1 uncultured delta proteobacterium | reverse complement strand
CGTTGGCTTTCACCCTGCGCCAGCATAATGCCTATCATTTCCCTTTCTTCTATGCTCAAGTGACTGTGTTTCCTTCCCACTCTGGATACCTCCTATCTCTATTGTACCCAAAGTGGTGCGTTTACTTATGGAACTCGCCATACTATATTTTGTGATGTGTGAAATGTTCAATTTCCATTATCCACGTTCGTCTTTCTTCCAGAAGAGAACCCTCTGAATCCTCTCAAGAATCGGCCCTACCATTTCAGGTTTTTTTATTGTTTCTGTTTCTTTCCATGTTACCCAGTTACCAAAGAGCTCATGGTAAAGTTCTGCACAGGCACGATGGTACAGGACTTCTGGCTCCTGACCTATCTTCTCAGTACAAATCTTTAATTCCTTACATAATCTATCCCTTTCTACTTCATCTTCTGCATTAAACACAATGACCTTTGTTGTTTTACTCTCATCGCCAGAGCCGAATCGTCCTTTCACTTCCCTGTCTCCGAGAAAGTTTTTTTCAAATTCAGTCAGTAGCTCCACGCACGCTTCCATACTATGTAATACCACTACAACCTTCCAGCATTGATACGCTGTTCCTAAGAGTATCTCCTTCTTCCCTTCCTTGAGTTGTTCGTAAAGATTTGTAATACAGGGGACACACCTTCCGTAGATATCGCTCTTAGTCCTTTTAAGTCTCGGAGTATTTTCAAAGCTCACCCACTTTATCGCCTTTTCTGCAAAATATCGCTTATCTATATAGATTTTAGACACCCTTTTCTCTCCTCTAATTCCAATTTGATATCAAATATATAGTAATGGAAATTTGTAGTGTCAATCTTTTTGTGTAAATTCTTTTAAGGGTTTCTTCCCCCGCTGGTCATTAAAATGACTCAATACTGCATAGACAATCCTCCCTGTCTGTTGCAGACAGGTCAATGCTTTGTGTATTATTAAAAAACTCATAGGTCGAGAAATTACTCAAAAGATTTTACGCTACCCAAGGCTAATAATGTTGCTATCTATTGCGCATATATAGTATAAAATTTTCGTGAGAGTATCCTGCCACTCTCGGAGGTCATTATGATGACTCTCACACCGTTTCCGGAAGATTCACGGGAGTCAATCGGCGGGTCTCTCAAGAGGGCAAAGACAAAATCCGGCTTCCTCCGGAATGACGGCGTGTCGGGACAACCATGAGACGGTTAATAATAGGCTGATTCAAAAGTAAAGATTGAAGGTCCGAGGAGGTAACAAAATGGCGACTGTATTGTTGATCAGTAGTGTGGATACGAGGGAAAAGGAGATCCTCTTTCTGAAAGGGCTCATCGAGCGTCAAGGGTGCAAGGTGTTGGTGATGGATATCTCCATGGGATCATACAGAGAAGGGGTGGCGGACTACAGTTGCCTTGACGTTGCCCGGGCGGCGGGCATCTCGTTCCGGGAGATGGCAGAAAGCAAGGACACAAACAAGAACATGGAACATGTCGTCCGAGGTTCTGTTATCATCGCAAAGGATTTGTATGAAAAAGGGCTGATTGACGGAATGGCCGGCTTTGGTGGGGTGAGCAACACCACGGTTATATCGCAGCTTATGAAGGAACTTCCTTTTGGATTCCCGAAACTGATACTGACCACAGCGGCAGCGATCCCCGCGTATGCTGCGGGACTCTTTGCCGAGACGGATATCGCAATGTTCCATTCCTGCGTGGATGTCAACTGTTTGAACAAGTTCGTGAAGTCGGTCTTGAACGGATTCGCCGGTATGGTAGCCGGTGCAGTGAATATGGAAAAAGTGAATCTGTCCAGCGAAACGGTCGCGGTGGCGTTGACGGAATTCAAATTCTCTGAGAAGTGCACGGAGAGGGTACGGGGACTTCTGGAACAAAAAGGGTTTGAGGTAGTGCCTTTTTCCGCCTCGGGCACAAGTGACCGGATCATGGAGCAGATGGCGTCCAAGGGTATGTTCGGGGGCATCATAGATGCGGTGCCTGCAGGACTCTCTGAGGCATTGCTCGGCGGCAACAGGTCGGCCGGAACCGATAGGCTGGACAAAGAATTGCAGACAGGGATACCTATTATCTTTACCCCCTGCGGGTTTGACCTACTCAGTTGTGGGCCTTACGAGAGAAAAGAGACAGACCCCTTTTGGAAACAGAGGCGGTTAGCCAAGAGGAAGCTTTTCGTTCCTGATAAGTTTCGGGTACAGGCAAGGACCTCCCGAAAGGAGATTGAGATGGTCGCTCAGGCATTCGCGGACAAGCTCAACAATGCAAAGGCCAAGGTAAGCGTATTTATTCCGCTTCTTGGCTTTTCTTCTTTGAGCAAACCCGGCGGGCCCCTTTTTGACCCGGAATCCGACAGGGCTTTTGTGAAGACCTTTAGGAAGTGCATCAACGAGGACAGAGTTGAGGTTGTTGAGTTGAAGAATACCATAGACGATCCGGAATTTGCCGATGCGATTGTGGAGAAGTTCCTGGCGGAGATGCGCTTAACAACCTGAGGCATCAGCGATGGAGGAACCTGCGGCTCAAGGGTCCAAGAGGCTTAGCGCGCACATTGTTTAGCTTGCCGGTCGGCAAGCTCTTTCAGGCAGTGGATGCTCTTTTGGTTATCGCGTCCGTAAGCTTGCCCAAGCTAGTCGAGTCCCTGTTCTCCTGCATGAAATGAAGGAATCTGGAAGCTGCGGGGGATAGTGTTTTCCCCTTGAGATGAATTACATCAATGTCTATCGCAAAGTCGCCTTCTTCAAGGGGGATGGTT
>CAIJOT010000139.1 GCA_903822335.1 uncultured delta proteobacterium | reverse complement strand
TAGATAAAGGGCTAAGAAAGGCTGGAGGCCACCACAATAACAGGACTCTTAACAAAGATAATAATTATATGCTTGACAACTTCATTAGAAGAGGAAGCTATACGTAACAAAAGTGATTGGCCATTAGAACCGCTAAAGGTCATTATCTAACCTGCTTTTTCTCAAGAAAAAGGAGGAGAAATGACTCAAGCAAGGTCGATTGTCAGTACGCAGCTCAGTCGTGAAGTCGAGGCAGTACATAGTGTCCCGCGAACTGCCATTGAAGGTATTCTCAAGAAGCTCAACGGAGTTCCTCTTTTTGCTTATTTTTCTTCTTATCAGCTACAGGCCATTCATTCAGCGCTTAGAACGGATAGTGCCTCTTCCCCCGCTGGATGGTAACCCACTTAAGTTCACTCATCTCTTCCATGGAATGTCGCCCTCCTTTTTGATAATCTCATTGTCTTTCTTTTATCCCTTATCATATAGCAGTTTACGCCCTCTTATTTAAAATTTCAATCTCATTTCATAAGGATTGGTTGCGCCATAAATCACCTGAAATAACCTCGATAGGAGGTGAAGGTCTGGCTTGTGGATCGAATAATTTACTGATAAGCAATCCCCATGAATAGTGTCAGATGAATGTACAGGCTAAAATACAAGGGAGCTATAATGATAGAAGTAAGGTCAGATTCAGAAAAATGTGTAGCTTAGCGTATCAGGACTCTGTTAAGATATTCATTCATACCATTATGGAGGTTCCAATATGAAAATAAACAGTCTGAACAAGGTAAATAAGGTAAAAATGGACATGGAGGGTGCAAAAGACACTTATAAACAGATCCCCATATCAAAAAATGATGGCACACCTACCTTTTCCTTTCGTGTATTTACTATTGAGCCAAAGGGCCATACGCCCTATCACACACATCCCTTTGAGCATGTGAACTATATAATAGAGGGTAATGGAACCGTAGTCACGGCAGAGGGCAAGGAACATCCGGTAAAAAAGGGTGATTTTGCCCTGATTCTTCCTGATGAAAAACACCAGTACAGGAACAAATCAGCATCCAAGTCCCTCATCATTATTTGTGCTGTTCCCAAGGAATACGAGTAAGGGAAGCCTTTAATCAAAAGAATTCCTCGAAGCTCTGCTTCGGGGTAGTTCATTTGAACTTTTTGGTCCAGTCAATCAAGGCCTCTAGCAATTCCTTGATTTTTTGTCTTGTTTGCTCGTCTGTCAGATGGTTATCCTGGTCAATTTTCTTATCAACAAAGGATACCATTACTTCGGGTTGGTTTAATGGATACATGTTCAGGCAAACAAAGGTCTGGCGGAGGTGATACTGTGCCCTTGCAGTTCCAAGCATTCCTATGGATGCGCCCATCAAGGCAACCGGTTTGCTGAAGAAGACATTATCCCCATAAGGTCGGGAACCCCAATCGATCGCATTCTTGAGAACGCCCGGTATAGAATAGTTATATTCCGGCGTGGCGATCAGAAGCGCATCGGCCGCCCTGACCTTTCCCTTGAATTCCTTGACCTTCTCGGGAAGCTGATTCTCCATGTCCTGATTAAACGGAGGTATCCCTTCAAGATCAAATATCTCAAGCTCAGAACCTTCAGGGAGTAGTTCTGCTGCTGCCCGCAAAATTGCTTTATTGTAGGAACTTTTCCTTAAACTGCCGGCAAAACCGAGAATTGAAATATTTTTCATTGCATACCCTCCATGTTTTCAATAATTGCATTATGCTTGTAGTTGTGTGCCTTATGTTTTTATAAACATTATTTGTTCGTTTTTCAACCTATTGTTCAATTATGATGGATTATCGCATAATGGGTACCCGAAAGGGACACTGCCACAGCTTGATAAATGTACGATAATTATTTGCAATATCTGGTAAATAATGGTATAGTCCGTTGTCGTGTTTTCGATTTATCCGCTTTTTTCACTGCCTTACATCGAATTCGCATAAACTGATTCACGGCTTAAACTACATTCAAAAAAGGAATCATTATGGCAATAGAGAAGTTTGAAGATCTTGCGATTTCAAAAGAATTACTCAGAGCTGTTCAGGAAATAGGTTTCGAAGAAATGACACCTATCCAGGCAGAGGCTATTCCTCTCATTATTGAAGGGAAAGACATCATCGGACAGGCACAGACAGGGACTGGGAAGACGCTCGCTTTCGGTTTACCGCTTTTGGACGCGCTCCACGCAAGGGTCAGAAAACTCCAGGTAATAGTCCTTTGCCCCACCCGGGAACTCGCTATCCAGGTGGCGGAGGAACTCAAAAGGGTCCTCACATACAAGAAAGGTATCTACGTAGTGCCTATATATGGTGGGCAGCCTATTGACCGTCAGATAAGAAGTCTCAATGCCGGCGCCCATGTAGTTATCGGCACACCAGGCCGCACAATAGACCATATTAACAGGGGCACGTTAAGGCTCAATACTGTGAAGACGGTTGTCCTGGATGAAGCAGACGAGATGCTGAATATGGGTTTTATAGATGACGTGGAAATAATCCTCAGGAAAATCCCCCCGGAGAGACAGATGCTCCTCTTTTCAGCCACGATGCCAAAGCCTATCCTTGAGCTTGCCAAAAAATACCAAAAAGAGCCGACGTTTGTTAAGGTTGTTCACCGGCAGTTAACTGTCCCCAATGTGGAGCAGTTCTACTTCGAAGTAAAGGAGAGCAGCAAGCTTGATGTCCTTTGTCGCCTCATTGACGTGCACGGGCTTAAGTCTTCTCTTGTCTTCTGCAACATGAAAAGGAGAGTTGACGAAGTAACGATGCAGCTTGAGGCACGGGGGTATCTTGCCCAGGGCCTCCACGGGGATATGACCCAACCCCAGAGGACGTATGCTATGGAAAGGTTCAGACGGAATGTCACAGAGATACTCGTGGCGACGGATGTTGCAGCACGAGGGATCGATGTAGAGAATATCGAGGCAGTATTCAATTATGACCTCCCCCAGGATGAAGAGTACTACGTCCACCGGATCGGCAGGACTGCACGTGCCGGAAAGAGCGGTCAGGCGTTTACGTTCGTGGTAGGGAGGGAAATCCATAAGCTGCGGGACATTGAGTCCTATGCGGCAACAAAGATCACCCGCAGTCCTATTCCTTCTCTTACCGACGTGGGAGAGGTTAAGACTTCGGCACTCCTTGAAAGGGTGAAGACCATTATCGACAGAGGTGGTACCGAAGAGTATGAACGGGTGATTGATCCACTTCTGAGAGAGGACTATACATCCCTGGATATTGCGGCGGCACTCCTCAAGATGGTGATGGACGAGGAGGTCAGGGAGCACTCAAAGATGGTGATGGACGAGGAGGTCAGGGAGCACTCAAAGATGGTGATGGACGAG
>CAIJOT010000138.1 GCA_903822335.1 uncultured delta proteobacterium | reverse complement strand
ATAATCCCCCCTCATGAATGTCTCATTAATATTATACAGTCAAATTTTATTATACAGTATAAAATATATTTGTCAAGTAAAATATATACTGTTTAATAAAATATTTTAAAAATTAGGCTTAATATCAATTTCCAGGGCCTAAAATAGCCTCTAAATGCTATAATGACAATGTTTTATACCATTAAAAATAAAAGAGGTTGAGAAATCGGTGAACAAATAACTGCATTGTGGTTTATTTAAGCAGACGTGAAAGCCTATAAATGCTGAAGATAAAAAAATATTGAGGGGTCATTAAGGAGATAAAAAAGCCCTTTATTTTGATATTATACCAAAAATTATTCTTTTCTTTTTAAAAGCTCCGATTTATTAGGGATATTTTAAGACTGATCTTATTCAAATAAGCTAATCATTATATTTATACTGATTAATATTTATACAATTATTCATTTAGACAGATTAACCGAGTCTGTACTGGACTCCAAATTCTCCTTTTGGATATATCCAATCTATAGCGCCTTCAATACATGCAACCTTACAGGTTCCACACTCAAGGCATCCCGCAAATTCAACGACTATTTCGTTTGTTTCTTCGTTTACGGAATAAAGATGGGCCGGGCAGATAAAAAGACAATATTTCACCTTACACTTCGATCTGCATATTTCATGGTTTATCTTTATATGGCTTTCTTTGTCGGTCTTAAATGCATCAATGGCAAGTTTTTCATCAATCCTCATATTGCACCTCAGATATCTTTAATTCCAAAGAGGACCTTTAACCTTTTAAAACTCAACATTCCGGAATTTCTCAATTCATTCCATAATGTTCTCCCCAATCTCTCTTTAGGTTCCCCGCCAAACCACATGACCTTCTCTAAGAGGTCAGGAAAAGACCGTGGGTAAAATGTAAATAAATCATCATTATCAAGGAAATCGGGCATATTTCTGAACGATTGCAGGTCTCTCATAACAAAAGTCTCTTTCAATCTATTTTCGTAATAGGACAGTGTTTTTTCTGTATAATCATCAGTCTCTTTTGCGTGAATAATGGTCTCAGCAGCAATTACACCAGATGCAATTGCAAACTCCATTCCCCTTACTGTTACTCCCATATTCAATGCAAAGCCTGCTGCATCGCCAACCACTATGATTCCATTCCCATAAAGTTTTGATACACCACCATAACCACCCTCAGGGATAATATGCGCAGAGTACTCTAAGAGATTACCACCATCAATAAGCCGCTTTACCTCATACCTTTCCTTGAAGGTATCTATCAAGGTATGGGCTTCAATTGTTGGAGATTTTTCCATAAGTGCTTTTATCCCCGCCACGATACCAAGGGAAATACTTTCTTTATTGGTATATAAGAATCCACCGCCAAATATACCTTTTGTTACGTCCCCTATGAACAGTTGGGCACACCCTTCGCCATTCACCACATTAAATCTGTCGTTTATTTTTTCTTCAGGTAACTCAATCACTTCTTTTATACCCACTGCATAGTTTCCCGGTTTCATTTTCGGCTTCAATCCTGCCTTTTCAGCCATGAATGACAGTACACCATCTGAAGCCACGACAATATTTGCATATATTTCCTCATCACCGGCTTTTATGCCTATTACCCTGTTCCCTTCCCACAATAGGTCATCGACCCTGTATTTCGGTATAACGAAAACGCCTTTTTCCATCAACCTATCTGAGAACCATCTATCAAAATTGGCGCGGAGTATTGTGTAACTATGGTCTTCAGTTCTGAATTTCTCACCCATCAGGTCTACACTGATTGAGTTATCTTTCCCTAACAAACTCCATCTCTCCCTAACAACCTTTCTTTCAAAAGGTGCACCATCAAGCATATCTCCAGCCAGATCCTTTATGGGTAATAAATAGAGCCTTCCACCTGTTACATTTTTACTACCAGGAAAACCTCCTCTTTCAACAACAATGACCTGCATATTTTTCTCTGCAAGCTTATAGGCACAGGAAAGCCCTGCAAGACCTCCCCCTACTATTACCACATCAATCTTTTCCATCTTAAATCTCTTCCTTTGCCCTTTTTAATTCTTCCTTAAGGAAAGGTAGTATATTAAAAAGATCATCTACAATTCCATAATCAGCATACTGGAATATGGGAGCATTGGGGTCCTTATTTATTGCAACAATGACCTTTGATGTGTCCATACCCATTGTGTGATGCAATGCACCTGAAACACCACAGCCTATATAAAGCTTTGGTGATACGGTTTTTCCACTCTTGCCAACCTGATCATCGTATTCTCTCCATTTACTATCTACAACAGCCCTTGAAGCACCAACTCTACCCCCCATAATATCAGCAATCTCTTCGAGTATCTGGAAATTTTCAGGTCCCTTCATGCCCCTTCCACCACATATGATGAAATCCGCTTCCTGAATATCAACTTTCTTTGAACCACTTTTATCAATACTAAGGATATTCAGCCTCGAATCCCTTGGTGCTTCTACAGTTTCTTCTATCAATTCACCATTGAGTGACCTTTTTTCGATAGAAAATGAGTTCGGCCTAAAACTAATCAGTGAAGTTGAGCCAGGTTTACATACCACCCAAGATATTATCTTCCCGCCGAAAAGAGGTTTTTTTATCCTCACATTTTCACCATCAAGGTCTATACCAACTGCATCCGATATAATTGCCCCGTTCAACCTTGCAGCAAGTCGTGGGAACATATCTTTGCCTGTTATGGTAGAAGCGCCGAAAACCATACCTGGCGTATATTTTTTTATAAGTTGTTCTAATACAGTCATATAGGTGTCCCATCTGTAGTCTTTTAAACTTTCATTATCTACAGCTATTACCTTATCTGAGAATGATTTCAGCCCTTCTGCTATCCCTTTAATTTGATAGCCAATAACAACAGCATATAGATAGGAGGAAAACTTCTCTGTTATCTCTTTCCCTTTTGATAGAAGCTCAAGTGATGCTTTCCTCACGGTGCCTTCCTTACATTCTATAAATACCAATACGTCTTTTGACATGGTTTCCCCCTTTACAGTGCCTTTGCTTCTTCTTTTAAAGCTTTGACCAGGCTTTTAACCTTTTCCTCCGGTGTTTCTCCATCTATAACCTTTACAGGCGGTCTGCTCTGTGGAGGTTCATAGGAAAGGACAGTTATTTTTGATGCCTTGGTATCTATGTCTTCCTTAACTATCCCTAACGAACAGGGATCAATAGCTGGTATGACTGCCTTCATGGCTTTCATAACACCTGTTATCAATGGGACCCTTGGTTCGTTTAACCCCTTTTGTGTTGTAAAAAGAGCAGGCAGTTGTGCCTCTATTACTTCTCTTCCTCCTTCTAACTCGCTCTCAGCTTTTACCTTTTTATCATCAATAACTTCCAGTTTTAAGATTGCACTGATATGTGGTATATTGAGAAACTCAGCCACCATAGCGCCCACGTTTGCATTTTCATCGTCTATCGCCTGCCTTCCACATAAGATTAAATCAAAACCTTCCTTTTTCGCAAAGCTCGAGAGTATCTTTGCTATTATTAAAGGATCATCATTGTCCAGATTTGTATTATCCAGCAAGAAAGCCCTATCTACCCCCATGGCTATCGCTGTCCGGAGCGCCTCAATGGCTTTTTTTGTCCCGTAGGTGCATACTGTAATTAGACTGTCCTTAAATTTTTCCTTTATTCTAATCGCCTCTTCAACGGCAAACTCATCAAAAAAATTCATGTTATATTTGTTTTCTATCTCTAATGATTTCTTGTCACTTTTTATTAAGATTCTCGCCTCTGTATCAGCTACCTGTTTTATAAAAACTATAATATTCACCTCTCTGACCTCCTTTTCATAGTTTACCTATAAGGGTCCTGCCTATAAAATCCTTCAACACTTCATGTGTTCCCCCGCCATACAGGAGGAATCTTGCATCTCTGAAGTATCTCTGAGGGGTAAACTCGTAGGCAAAAGCATTGGCACCGTAAATTCTTGTAAGCTCATCTACTACTTTCAGACAAACTTCAGTGGCATACATCTTTGCCTCTGCAGCTATGATTCTGCTATCCATACCATTCTCGAGGAGCCACGCCCCGTAATAGATCATAAGCCTTGCCGCATTCATGAAGGTATCCATTTCGGCAAACTTCTCCCTTATTAATTGAAAATTACCTATTGGTTGGCCAAAGGCTATCCTTTTCTTTGCAAACTCCAGCGCTTCATTATATGCACCTTTTGCGATACCAAGAGCCATCGCTCCTGTCATTAATCTCACTTCATCAAGGATATCACCCACATAATAAACTCCTTTACCAAGTTCCTCGCCAAGGAAATTTTCATAAGGAACCCATACGTTATCAAATACCAGTTCCCCTGTTACCGTCCCCCTGCAACCAAGTTTATGAATAATCTGTCCACTTGAAAAACCTGGTGTTCCTTTCTCTACCAGAAAGAAGTTTAACCCTTTTAATCCCTTTGTTGGATCGAGGGTGGCAAGGACAGTGCAAAAATCACATATAGGCCCGTTCGTTATCCACATTTTTGTTCCGTTGATCCTCCAGCCATCACCATCTCTTGCTGCAGTTGTTCTTGTTGCCCCAAGGTCAGAACCAGACTGGTCTTCAGTAAAGCACATTGTAGCAATCTTTTCTCCTCTCATGGCCGGATAAAGGCATCTCTCTTTAATTGCATTGCTCCCAAACCTGAAAAGAAAGTATGTACCCATCAGGATGTTCATTATCACGCTCTGGGCTAAACCAACGGAACCTCTCGAAATCTCTTCGTAGAAGGTCATACACATAATTTTATCTGCATTCATACCACCTGTTTCTTCAGGGTACCGGAGCCCAAGGTAACCGAGTTTCGTAAATTCCTTCCATACTTCCCATGGAAACTCATCTTTTTCATCTATTTCTTGAGACTTAGGGACAATCAGTTTATCCACTGTGTCTGTGATGATTTTCTTAAAAAACTCCTGTTCTTCAGTCAATTTAAAATCCATAACTTATTCCTCCTTGGAGAAAAGTATAAAAGAAAATTTTGTATACAATATTTTAACGGCTAATCTTTGTCAAGCAAAAATTCTGCCCTGATATAAGAAATTATGTTTCAACAAAACATCTTAATTTTTGAGCTCTTGTGGGATGTTTTAGTTTTTTTAAAGCCTTTGATTCTATCTGTCTTATCCTTTCCCTCGTTACCTCAAAAACCTGTCCTACTTCCTCCAATGTGTGGTCGTGATTCTCTCCCACACCGAATCTCATCCTTACAACTCTTTCCTCTCTTGGTGTCAACGTAGCAAGTGTTTTATTTAATTGTTCTATAAGGTCGTCAAATATCGCAGAATCTTGAGGTGTTGGTGAATTCTTATCCTCTATGAAGTCAGCCAGATGGGTGTCTTCATCGTCGCTTATTGGTGTTTCTAATGAGATAGGTTCCTTGGTAATTCTCAACACTTTTCTCACCTTATCCACAGAAAATCCTATCCTCTCTGCTATTTCATCAGGAAAGGGTTCTCTCCCTAATTCCTGAACAAGTCCCCTCGAAACCCTGATAATTTTGTTAATGATCTCGATCATATGGACTGGTATCCTTATGGTCCTTGCCTGGTCCGCAATCGCTCTTGTAATTGATTGTCGTATCCACCATGTGGCGTAAGTACTGAATTTATAACCTCTCCGGTACTCAAACCTATCTACTGCCTTCATCAATCCAATATTACCCTCTTGGACTAAATCTAAAAGAGAGAGCCCTCTGTTTATATATCTTTTTGCTATGCTTACTACTAATCTCAAGTTAGCCTTGACCAGCTCGTTTTTCGCACAAGCACACCTTTTTTCGGCATTTTTAATCCTTTTAAAACACGATTTTAGCTCCTTCACAGAAACGCCTGTTTCCTGTTCGATTCTCTCTACCCGCTGATAGATTCTGGGGAGATTTTTATTCTTTTCTTCGTAAATCATTGATTTATACTTTCTTATATCATGCTCTATTTTCTCTATCTTTTCATAATACCTTTTCATTCTCTGAACTATTTTTTCAATAATATTCCTTCCAAGGTTGATTTCATTAATAATCTTCTTTATTTCTTCCAAGTATTTCTCTTTTCTCCTATCCTCAGCAGCTTTAAACTGTATATAGACACTTTTCAATCTCTCTAAAAGCGATATCACCCTCTCCTTCTGGAATTCTAATTCTGTATCCATCTCCTCTTCCTCGTCAACATCAAGTGTGATATCTTTTACGGTTATCTTTGATGTCTTTAAGGCCGAAAGGGCATTCAATAATTCTTTTATAGTACCAGGGAAATAGAGGATAATTTGTTTAATCTCTTCTTTTGACTCCTCCATCCTTATAGCAATCTCTTTCTCACCTTCCCGCGTAAGTAACGCCATACCTATCATTTCTCTAATGTAATGCCTTATTGGGTTTGCCGGCTCTTCATCACACACACTTTCCAAATCCTCCTCAACTGTCTCGTCAACGTCTCCATTATCACCCAAACCTATCGCATTCCCACCTTCTATATCAAAGAGCTCCATATCATCGAGTATGCTTTCAGGTTTTTCTTTATGAGAAATTAAGATATATAATTCTTTATTTTCTGGATTCTCATCAAATGGAAAAAATGTTTTTGCTTTATCAGGCATGGTTACCTCACTTTATAAAATTGGATTTTATAAATGCTAATACCTGCCTCTTCTCCTGGAGAAGCTCCATAATTTCTCTTTCATCTCCCCTTTTTTCAGCTTCTGACAATCTCTCTGTAATCTTTTTTGCTTCTTCTTTTATAGATTTCCTTTCTATGTGTTTGAAATAATCCAACAAAACCCTTTCGTACTCGCTTTCATCACATTCCGCTAAATCAAAAACTGATTTAAGTACTAAATCTTTCAAATGCTCTTTCTCCAAGACACTGATGAAACTGTTGATTTCTAAATGTTTTTTTTCCTCTACATAGTTGAATATTATGGACAATACTTCCTGTATATCTTTATCCTGTACATACCTGATTACCCCCCTTCTTTTAAAATTTTCCAGCAGATCTGGATTGCTCATTAAGACACCAATCACTTTCCTGCCTATGATATTCTTTGAATCGTTTCCTATAAAAGATGGCTCAATCTTCCTTTCATGAACATTATCCCAGAAGTGATGTTCCTCCACATTCGTGAGTTCCGATAACCTTTTAATATAGAGCCTTTTCTTCACCCCATTTCTTATACCATCTATGTATGGCATGACGGTTCTTACAAATACCAGTTTCCCTTCAAGCTTTTCAACACCGCACCTATCCATATGATAATCAAAGAAATAATCTAATATAGGTTTTTTCTTATTGATTATTTGGTTTACACCTTCTATCCCTTCTTTCCTTACAAAACTATCAGGATCATGCCCTTCAGGTAGAACTACCATATTGCCGTTTATATCCAGCTCGGAAAATAATTCTATCAGCCTCAACGCACTTTTAATCCCTGCTTCATCGCCATCGAGCATCAATGTTATATTTTCCGTATAATTCCTCAACTTGGAAAGCTGTTCCTCTGTTACTGATGTGCCAAGTGTAGCTACCACATTTTTAAGACCGCTTGTATATAGAGAAATAAAGTCAAAGTATCCTTCTACAATAAATGTCTCATCCTTTTCTGCAATATATTTTTTTGTTTTATCTATCCCGAACAGTGAGAGTTTTTTAGAAAATATTGGAGATTCTGGCGAATTTATGTATTTTGGAAATCCGTCCTTTTCTATGGTCCTTCCACCGAAACCGATTACCTTCTTATTTACATCAAAAATAGGAATTACTACCCTACCCCTAAAGATGTCGTATATGTCTCCATCTTTAATCCTCAATATTCCTGTAGCTAAAAGCACGTCATTCGGAATGCCCGCGTCTTTAAAAAAAACCTTCATATTATAGCCCTGCCCATCGCTAAAACCTATCTTGAATTCATCTATTACACCTCTATCAATACCTCTTTTTTCAAGGTATTGCAGGGCAAATTTGGAGTTCTTTAGGCTGCTATGATAGTAATCGGTTAATTTTAATAAGGCATCAAAAGAATTTGTCCTTTTTGTACTTTCTTTCCTGTTTATTTCTACTCCATATTGGCTGGCAAGGTTTTCCAGCGTTTCTTGAAAGCTTAAGCGTTCATATTTCATTAAAAAATTGATAACATTTCCTCCCTCGTGGCATCCAAAACAATAATAGATCTGCTTTTCTATACTTACACTGAAGGATGGGGTTTTTTCTTTATGGAAGGGGCACAAACCTACAAAATTTTTGCCTGTTCTCCTTAACTTTACATACTGAGAGATTACATCGAGGATATTTACTCTTTGAAGTAATTCGTCTAAAGTGGATTTCATAGGAGCTCTACTATTGTTACCCCTGAGTTTTTCTCATCTTTCCTCAGGTTTTTTATAAAATCAGCCCCTGCAAGATGTTCTCTAATCGCACTCATCAATCTTCCTGTTCCAATTCCATGAAGTATCTTTATTATTGGCATGCCCTGAACAATTGCCCTATCTATAAACCTGTCCAATTCTTTTAATGCCTCTTCAACCCTCATACCCATAACATTAATCTCTGGCGTATCTATATGCTCCGCATCCACATGGATCTTGCCATTATTAGGAGTTTTTGGTTCCATAACCACTTTATCTACATACCATTTGTTTACTTTTGTCCTCACGTTCCCTATCACAATCTCATACATGTCATTCTCTTTATCCACATCTACAACGTAGCCGCTACTTCCAAGTGTTGTTACCTTCACATGATCACCGATATGAATATCGTCGTACTTTTTGATTACACCTTTCACAAACCTTTTCCTTAACTCACCCAATCTCCCCCTACTTACTTTTATAGATGCTCTTTCTTTTTTTGCAACCTCTTTTTTAACCTCTTCTAATTCCCTTTCTAATTCTAACAACTTGGTATTACATCGTTCTTCTAATTTTTTTATATATTCATCCTTTTTATTGTGTAAAAGAAAAAGTCTTTTTTTCAACTCTTCTTTTAGCTTCCCCATTTCTTTCTGCTCTTCATATATTTTTCTCTTCCCAAGTTCTAAAGCGCTTACAAGGTCATTCAGCATATGTTCCTGTTTCCCTAAATACTCATAGCTTTTTTCAATAATTATTGAAGGAACATCAATATTTTTTGCAACGTTGATTGCATTACTGTAGCCGGCCATTCCATACAAGAGCTTGTACATAGGCTTCATGTTATCAGAATCAAAAGCAGTGGCTACATTAATAGAGAAGGGTTTTGTATATCCATAAGCCTTCAAAAGATTCAAATGGGTTGTCACGATTACCTTACAGCCTTTCTCAACAAAAGCATCTATGACACCCATAGAAAGGGCAGAAGCCTCCTGGGGTTCTGTGTTTCCTCCAATTTCATCAATCAGGATAAGCTCTTCACCTTTTGAAACCTTATAGAAATCTTTTATAGTATTCATATGGGCGGTGAAACTGCTCAACTCCATTGCAATATCCTGTTCATCACCTATAATTGCAAATATGTGTGAAAAAAGAGGAACAACAGGTCTTCCAGAGGCCGGGATAAGGAGGCCTGTTTGTGCCATTGCCGACAAAAGCCCTATCGTCTTTAAGGCAGCGGTTTTTCCGCCTGCATTTGGACCGCTTATGATCATCGCCTTTTTTTCTCTTTCCATACATATATCTATAGGGATTGTCTGGTCTTTTTTAGATATAACAATAAAAGGGTTTACCGCATTTCTCATATCTATTAAACCATGGTTATTGATTTCTGGCTTTACACAACCAAATTCTGTGCTAAATATTGCAAAGCATTGATAAAAATCCATGTCCTGAATAGCATCGAGATTTGTCTCTAATTCCTGAACAAATTTCCTTATAAACTCGGTCAGTTCTCTCAAAACCCTTTTTTCTTCTTCCTTTTCGTCTTTCTCCAGTATGTTTATAGCGTTATTTAACTCAACAACCTCTAACGGTTCTACAAAGGATGTTTTTAATGAGTGAGAATAATCATGGACAATCCCCTGAAAAACCTCATTAAAATTAGGTTTTAAAGGTATCACATATCTATTGTTTCGGAGTGATATATAAAAATCCTGGAGCACTGGACGCACCGTCTCCCTTTCCATGATCTTTTCGAGTTTTTTTCTTATTCTTTCCCTGAATACAAATAAATCTGCCCTAATCTTTGATAAATCATAGGATGCGGTATCTTCGATAAAACCCTCAACATTAACTGTTTTTGAAATCCTCGAATAAACAGGCAATAAGGGCTTGATCCTTTCCAGTATTGTTTCAACAAAAGGTTTTTTGTTGTGTGCTTTTTTCAAAAACATTGCTATATCACTGCAGGCTTTCAAAAAACCTGAAACGAATACAAATTCCTGTGCCTCAAGAACAGAGTCTTTTATAAAAACCCTCCTTATAATATCCCTTATATCAGGAATATCAGAAAGGGGGATTTTCCCGTCCCATTTTATAATCTCCAGGATTGCTTCTATCCTGTTCTGTCTTTCTTCTATTGCTTCTAAATTGTTGAGCGGTTTAAGATTAGAAATAAGTTGATCGATGAATGGTGTTGATGAGTATTGTTTGAAAATGTCAAGGAGTTTTACATAATCGAGGTATGATAAAGTCCTATCTACCATAAAGGGCTTTTTGACTACCTACAAAGAAGATAGTCTTTTAAGCACCATTTGACTTAGCACTTTTCCGTCAATCCTCCCTGGATACTTTTCCATGAGGAACTTAATGACTTTCCCCATTTCTTTCTGGCTTTTTACCTCAAGCTCTTTAATGACTCCATCTATTTCCCTTGACATTTCCTCTTCAGACAATTGTGCAGGCAAGAACTCTTTTAACATTTCAAGCTCTTTTTCTTCCTTATCAACGAGGTCTTGCCTCTGTCCTTTTTTGAAACTTTCGATAGATTCGAGGTGCTGTTTTATAGAGGTTTTTACGATAGCGAAAAACTCATCTTCAGACAATGCCCTCAATTTTT